>NZ_JHUS01000005.1:0-1842 GCF_000691465.1 Geobacillus sp. CAMR5420 | reverse complement strand
GAGGAAATGGGGTATTAGCATGAAAGGGGCCGAATCGGCCTCTTTTGTGCTTTTTCTTTTCCATCGGTCCATCAGGCGCGCTGGAAATCTTCATCTGAAAGAGCGTGCAAACGTTCCGAAAGAATGTGCAAAATCCGGAACAATCCGCAAAAATTTTGCACATTATTTCCGAATCCGCCTGAAATAATTTGAAAAAGGGATTCTGAAATAATGTGCTAATTTACAGCAAAGGAAGGAGAGTACTTGGGAAGGAGGTAAAAAATAAAACGCATTTTTGGCCTGTTGCATTTTTTAAATGGAACGGCCTAAAAATGCACCAAGATAAAATTATTTATAAGATTGAATATTATTTTCTCCAGATAAAACGTAGAAGCAACTCGAGTGAAGATACAATAAAAGTATGGGATAAATATCGATAATTACTTAATATTTCTAAATCATTCTGATAAATCCGAAAGTTTTTCTGCGATAAACTCAATAGAATCTATATACATGCAACATGAAGAGTTAACTTCTCAGTCATCCTGCACACCCTAAGCGCTGCAGCACTTCCTCCGGACGTTCGTGGATGTAGTTGACAAACCGAGTAATGGCTTGAATGATATCGTTGCGATCCTTGTGAAATACATTGGCAATCACCGTATCTTTCAGCCATTTCCATAAGCGTTCGATCGGGTTCAGCTGTGGCGAATAGGGAGGAAGGTAAATAAAGTGAAAACACTGCCTTTCTTCCCGCAAAAACTCCTTGACCATTTTGGCATGGTGAATGCGGGCGTTATCCAACACCAAGACCATGAGACGGTCCGGGTAGCGCTCTTTGAGCATTCTCAAGAAATCCAAGAACGTCGCGGCATTGGCAGCGGTCGTTTGATGAAGCACCGTTTCGCCATCGTGGATGTTGACCGCGCCAAACAGCGATACGTGGGCATGATGGCCGAACGTCGGCACTTGTTTTTGGCGGCCGACTTCCGACCATGTGGACCGCAAGACATGGTAAGAGCGGATATGTGTTTCATCAAGGTACAACAAGACCGAATCAGGATCCATTAAGTTTTTTTTATGAAGTCGATCTGTTTCTCAAAATTCTTTTGTCGATCCGGATCACCTTTCGCCAATGTGTAGGTCGGCCGTGTCCACGACAGCCCTTTGCGGTGCAGGAGTTTTCGCAACGCTTCGCGGGAAATGCAAACACCGAAGTGCTTTTCGACATAGGATTGCAGGAGTTTGGTGTTCCACGCCGAAGCGACGTCCCAGCCCAGTTCCCACGGGAGTGGTGGTCAACACAAGCTGTTTGATCTCTTCCTGCTGTTCTTCGGTGAGAAACGGCTCCCGCCCGGGGGCGAAATCCCGATGAAGCAAGAGCTCCAGACCGCCTTCGTTGAACAGCGACACATAATGGGAAACGGTTTGTCGGCACACGTTGACCATGGAGGCCACCTCTTTGCCCAAATAGCCTTCCATGACCAGGCGAACCGCCATCACCCGTTGGCGAAGAAGGGTGTTTTTGATTTTCCGTTCCTGTTTGTGAAGTGTCCGAGGTGTCCATCCGTGATCGTTGGTGATTTTGAGACGTTTCATGCAGAATTCCGCTCCTTTTCCATACTTTTCCTTAGGAGCAGTATAACCGGAGTGGGCACCACTTATACGAAGGTTAACTTTTCAATGAGCATATATATAGTAATACCGAGTTGAAATGACCCATTTTGTTTGGGGATCATACTACAAGAATGTTTCAAAGGGCCGTACCATCCACCATGATCACTTTCAGAGATTAAACACATACATCGTTTAAGAGATGATGATGAACGTCAGAAAATTCTTGCTTTTGAAAGCATCGGCTGG
>NZ_JHUS01000004.1:0-10045 GCF_000691465.1 Geobacillus sp. CAMR5420 | reverse complement strand
ATGCTTGTTCATAGAGAGCACCTCCTGGGTTTGTTTGTGTCGCTACTCACATTCTACAGGAAAGGTGCTCTTTTTTCTATACCCTTTGGATTTTATTGGATAATCAACACGCCTGATTTAAAAAGTTAATTTGCTTGTTAATATATGTATAAGAGAGGTGCGAATTGCACCTCTTTTTAAATAGTTATTTATTATTTTGTAATTCAAATCCGAACCCGTTAGTAAAAATCGGATCGAGTTTTACAGGACAAGACTTTTTTGTCAAATAACAGTAATAGGAAAAACCAAAGCCTGCTGGATTCACCAACAGGCTTTCAGTTCCCGACTTTTTTGTTCGGTACCCAACTTTTTTGTCCGGTTCCCGACTTTTTTGTCAAGTACCCGACTTTTTTGTCATTCAACAACAGTCTTTCCGACCAACGAACCGCTCACTCCACCGTCACGCTCTTCGCCAAGTTGCGCGGTTTGTCGACGTCGCAGCCGCGGTGCAAGGCGGCATAGTATGCGATCAGCTGCAACGGCACGACGGACACAAGCGGCGTAAGATCCGGATGGACGGATGGGATGATAAAGCGGTCGCCGTCGCCTTCCAGGCCGCGCATCGAGATGACGCACGGGTTCGCGCCGCGGGCGACGACTTCTTTTACGTTGCCGCGAATGCTCAAATTCACGTGCTCCTGAGTGGCAAGCGCAATCACTGGCGTGCCGTCCTCAATCAAGGCGATCGTGCCGTGTTTCAGCTCGCCGCCGGCGAACCCTTCCGCTTGAATGTACGAGATCTCCTTCAGCTTCAGCGCGCCTTCTAGGCAGACATAGTAGTCAACGGCGCGGCCGATGAAAAAGCAGTTGCGCGTCAGGGTCAAGTAGTCGCTCGCGATGTTCTCCATTTCCTCTTTCGCATCGCACAGCATTTCCATCACATTGGCGACGATGGCGAGCTCTTTCGTCAAGTCAAAGTCCAGCTCAAAGCCTTTCGCTTTTGCCGCCGCGGCGGCCAAAATCGCAAGCACAGCAATTTGCGCCGTATATGCCTTTGTCGAGGCAACGGCGATTTCCGGGCCGGCGTGCAACAGGAGAGTATAATCGGCTTCCCGCGACAGCGTCGAACCTGGGACGTTCGTGATCGTGATCGCTTTATGGCCGAGTTTGTTCGTTTGCACGAGCACCGCGCGGCTGTCGGCCGTTTCGCCGCTTTGCGAGATAAAGATGAAGAGCGGCTTTTCCGACAACAGCGGCATGTTGTACGAAAATTCGCTGGCAATATGCACTTCGACTGGAATTTTCGCCCACGACTCGATCAATTGCTTGCCGACCAAACCGGCATGGTAGCTCGTTCCGCACGCGACAATGTACAGGCGGTCGGCGTTCAGCACTTCGTTGATGATCGCTTGGTCAATCGTCAATCCGCCGTTTTCGTCTTGGTATTTTTGAATGATGCGGCGGATGACGAACGGCTGCTCATCAATTTCTTTCAGCATATAATGCGGATACGTCCCTTTTTCAATGTCGCTCGCATCGAGCTCAGCCGTAAATGGCTTCCGTTCGACTGTTTCACCGTTTAGCGTTTGAATCGTGACGTTCTCGCTCGTGACGATGACTAGTTCCCCATCCATCAGTTCGACGAATTGATTCGTCACTTGAAGCATCGCCATCGCATCGCTCGCCACGACGTTAAACCCATCACCCAATCCGACGAGAAGCGGGCTTTTGTTTTTCGCTGCATAGATGGTGTTTTCGTCTTGTGCATCGATCATGGCGATGGCGTACGATCCTTTTAACAGCGAGAGCGTTTTTCGGAACGCTTCTTCCGTTGTCAGCCCGTCACGGACGAATTTTTCCACGAGCTGGACGATCACTTCCGTATCCGTGTCGCTTTGAAACGCAACATCGGCTAAATAATCGCGCTTGACCATTTCATAGTTTTCAATGACACCGTTATGCACGAGCGTAAAACGGCCTGAGGCGCTTTGATGCGGGTGGGCGTTCACTCGGCTTGGCGCCCCGTGTGTCGCCCAGCGTGTATGGCCAATGCCGACCGTTGCGTTGACGTTCGGGTCGACGATGCGGCGCAAATCAGCGATCCGTCCTTTTTCCTTAAACACATGCACGCCGCTTTCGTTCAATACGGCGATCCCCGCCGAATCGTAGCCGCGATACTCGAGTTTTTCCAATCCGCGCAATAAAATTTCCTTCACATCTTGATAACCGATATAGCCAACAATGCCGCACATGGCAAATGTTCCTCCTTTTCATCTTGGAGGCTGCCGCTAACGAGAACCGTCTTTCCTGTTCAGTTGTCAAAGAACATGTTCGGGGTCTCGCCGATCCACGGGCGGCAGACTCCCTTCTTCGTTTCGCGCGATGACATCCCCCCCTTTGTGCAAAGGGTCACCCCTTTGTTTTAAGAGAGGACTTGCGGCTGTCATCGCTCCAGCCGGGAGGCATCCGCCGAAAACCTCGATAAACCTCCTCCTCGTCAACTAAGCGTTCTTCCGTCCAACGCTTAGTCCAGGCGCTTTTGTCTCGTCAAAACCGATGCAACAACCAACCACCTTTTTGCTTTGTTGGCCATGCCTACGGTTGCGGCAAGCCATCACTTCACCATGTTCCGCTCTTCGCCCTTCCATCGCCTCCTTTCAAGAAAAAGGCAACAACGTTAATATTACAGGACATTCCCAGCGGCGTCAACTATCATCTATCCATCCCTTTATATAAAATAACCTATGCATAAACGGAAGCGAACGTTCCGTCTATGCATAGGGTGGTTGTCCAAGCGGTCGGTTATTCCACTCCCATTTCACGGCGGACGACATCCGCGATCCGCTCAACGTAGGCGCGGCACGCTTCCTCGGTTTGGGCCTCCGCCATAATGCGCACGAGGGGTTCCGTCCCTGACGGACGAACGAGGACGCGGCCATTGCCGTTCATCTCTGCCTCCACTTCCTGGATCACTTTTTTCACTTGTTCGTTTTCCATTGCTTTTTCCTTATCGGCCACCCGGACGTTCACAAGCAGCTGCGGGTATTTTTTCATTTCCCCCGCCAATTCGGAAAGCGGCTTGCCTTTGATTTTCATGATGTTGACAAGCTGGAGCGCCGTCAACATTCCGTCCCCCGTCGTGTTGTAGTCGAGGAAGATGATATGTCCGGACTGCTCGCCGCCGAGATTATAGCCGTTCTTCTTCATTTCCTCGACGACATAGCGGTCGCCAACGGCCGTTTGTACACTTTTGATTCCCTGCGCCTCAAGCGCCTTGTAAAACCCAAGGTTGCTCATGACCGTCGAGACGACAGTTTGGTGCTTGAGGCGGCCGGTTTCTTTTAAATATTTGGCGCAAATGTACATAATTTGATCGCCGTCAACAATGTTGCCGCGTTCATCCACGGCGATGAGGCGGTCGCCATCGCCGTCAAAGGCGAGCCCGACATCGGCTCCTTTTTCTTTGACAAATGCGGCTAGCGCTTCCGGATGGGTGGAACCGACTCCTTCGTTAATGTTGAGCCCATTGGGCGACGCCCCCATCGTCACGACATCCGCATCCAAATCGGCAAATAAGTACGTCGCAAGCGATGACGTCGCCCCGTGCGCGCAGTCGAGGGCGATTTTCATCCCGGAAAAATCTTCTTCATCGATCGTTTGTTTTAAATACTGCAAGTATTTTTGCCCGCCTTCAAAATAGTCGTTTACTTGCCCAAGTCCAGCCCCGATCGGCCGCGGCAGCATATCCTCCGCGCTGTCGATCAGCGCCTCAATTTCCGCTTCCTGCTCATCCGACAGCTTGAACCCGTCCGGACCGAAAAATTTAATGCCGTTATCTTGCACCGGGTTGTGAGAAGCAGAAATCATGATGCCGGCCTGCGCTCCAAGCGCCTTCGTCAAATAGGCGACACCTGGCGTGGAAATGACGCCAAGGCGCATCACTTCAGCCCCGATCGACAAAAGCCCGGCGACAAGGGCGCCTTCAAGCATATGGCCGGAAATGCGAGTGTCGCGCCCGATCAATACTTTCGGGCGCTCAGCGCTTTTGGTCAGCACGTATCCGCCGCAGCGGCCGATTTGAAACGCCAACTCTGGCGTCAATTCACGATTTGCGACTCCTCGTACACCATCAGTGCCAAAATATTTGCCCATTCGTTCACTCTCTCCTTACTATGCAGTTTATTGTGCAGTTGCTTTGTCGCTAATATGGACCATCGCCGTTTCCGCCGACGGCTGCCATTGGACTTGTTCAGGGTGGTTCCATTGAATGGGAACTTGATGTTCGCCAATGCCGAGGCCGCTAACATCGACATACAAGCGGACATCATCTTTCGTCAATCCACGGACGACATCGGGCGGACCGACAAGGCGGACCGTAATTTTGCCTTCAAGCGGTTTGACAAATTCAGCTTTGTATGAATCCGGCAAGCCGACGACGGCGATCGGCACGTCTTTCCACGTTTGCGTGACGTCTTTTTCCACATCAATATGCACCTTGATTTTGTCTGGATCGACGTTTTTTGCTCCATCAGGGAGCGGAGCGTCAAGTTCTACCGTCGCATCGTCGGTAATGTCGTCCAAATCAACTGTCAATCCTTCCAGCTTGTCAATATGGTTCAACACTTCCTTCGGTCCATAAATCGTCACTCGATCCGGCTCCGGCGTGATGCTGACAAGATGCACACCATCCGGCAACTCCCCAGTTGTTCGCACTTGAACCGACACCGTCTTGCTCGGGCTTTTCACCGGCACGGTTACTTCCACCGACGATGGCTCTGGCTCAATATCCAACTCATTTCCCCGTCGATCGTACACCCGAACGCGCGCTTCTCTCGTCAGCGTTTCCGTCGCCCCATCTAAGTCGACGATGGCTTTGACAAACGCAATCTCGTCGATTAGTTCCTTCGCTCCAGTAATCGTCACAGCAACTGGTTTCACAGTCGGTTCTCCAACGGAATAGCCATCCGGCATTTTGTTTCGATTGAAAAATTCAACACCGACAGGAAACCGTTTCGACACTTTTTCACGAATCGTCACTTTGGCCGAGGAAGGCTGAATCGTCACTTTCAACTTGTCGGAGATGTCCCTGTATTTGATCGGCACCGTGTATGTCCCTAACGGCAATTCCGTTAAATCGACATACACCTCGAAATTTCGCTGCAGAGCCGTCGGCTTGACAATGCTGGCCGGCCCTTGGAGCGTAACGTTCACGTATTTCGGGACGCCAGATACGACCAAGTTGTCTTCATCATAGTAAGCGACCACCGGAATATCGATCAACGTTTCCGTATCTTCCTGGCCAAACGTGTTGCGCGTCTCACCGGTTTTCGCCCCGACATTGGCCGACATATACAGCATAATCGCCAGCAATAAGGAGACAACGCGAATAAACCAAGGATGGTCCATCAACTTATCCATGTTTCTTCCCCCTCCATTGCCAACGGGAAGAAGCGGGCGCCTTCGTCGCTGGAGCAAGTTCGCCGGTCAACAGCTCCCGAAACTCATCGATCGTTAAATCGCGGTACAGCTCGCCGTTTTTCGTCAACGATACCGCTCCCGTCTCCTCCGACACGACGACGGTGACGCTGTCAGTCACTTCGCTGATGCCGAGCGCCGCCCGATGGCGTGTTCCGAGCTCTTTCGAAATAAATGGACTTTCCGATAATGGTAAATAACAGGCCGCCGCAGCGATTTGGTTTTTTTGAATAATGACCGCCCCATCATGAAGCGGCGTGTTCGGAATGAAAATATTAATGAGCAGTTCAGGCGATACATGAGCGTTTAACATAATGCCGGTTTCGACATAATCGTTCATTCCGGTTTCCCGCTCAATGGAAATCAGCGCGCCGATGCGTCGCTTCGCCATATACTCGGTCGCTTTTACAATGGCCTCCACCATTCGCATCCGCTCTTCATCTTCATTGACCGTATTGCGGGTGAACAGCCGTCCGCGGCCGAGCTGCTCAAGGGCGCGCCGCAATTCTGGTTGAAAAATGATGATGATCGCGAGAAATCCCCAAATGATCGCCTGATCCATCAGCCATTGCAGCGTTGTCAAACCGAGATAATTGCTCACGAAACGAACCAAAATAATTAAAAAAATGCCTTTTAACAGCTGAATGGCCTTCGTCCCGCGAATCATCATGATCAACTTGTAAATCACATACCAAACGACAAGGATATCAACCACTTTTAACAAATATGACACGATGGGGAGCTCTCCGAAGGACATCTTCACACTTCCTTTATCTCTAATTCCAATCTGTTGATGGCCACGGAAAAAGCCATCGAACGATGGCTGCCATCATTCAATCGATTGGAGCGCACGATTGAACCTTTCTTTAATATTATACCAAATCCATTCAAACACTTGATTAATTTCCTCCACTTCCCCTGTCACTTGCCCGGCGGACGCCATATATTTCTTTCCATGGATCACAGTCACGTCCCCATCAACCGTTCCTTCAATCCGAATCGAGCCATTGCGGACGACAATATCCCCTTTGACCGTTTCTCCTTTCGGCACGATGACAGTATGATCGCGGATGATGACATGTTCATCAGCTGAGACGGAAAACGCGCCTCTTTCCCCCCATGAAGAAGCTAAGCTGCCTAAAGTGAGCGCTAAAAACAACGAGGCAGCCGTAAGCAGCGGGTGGCGATGCAGGAAGCGGCGCAGCCGCGCGGTCTTTCTCTCTTTCGGCATCGCCTCCATAACCTTGGCTGCAAACGACGGCGGCGCCGCAACGTGGGCGGCATATTGGAGGAAAGCAACCGTCTTTTTCAGCTCGTGAAAATGGGCAGCGCACGCAGCGCACGAACGCAAATGTTCTTTCAGCTGCTGCTCTCCTTCTGGCTGGAGATCTCCATCAAAATAGCTGTGCATGAGCAACACGATTTCTTTCGGACATTCCATAGTCTCCCACCCTCTTATAAATGACCCAATTGCCTGCGCAACGCTTCGCGGCCGCGATGCAGCCGCGTTTTCACCGTGCCGACCGGCAACCCTAAAATCTCGCTGATTTCTTGCAAGGACAAATCTTCCATATATTTCAACACGATCACGCTTCGATACTTTTCTGGCAACTGCTCAATCGCTCGCTGCACCGTCTCTTGCAGCTCCAGGCTTTCCACTGCCTCCTCCGGGGATGCTTCGCGGGAAGGAAGCTGAGCCTGCATCGTTAACCCGTCCGTGCCTCCGACCTCTTCATCTAAATACACGTCCGGCTTCCGTTTCCGCAATTTATCGATCGTCAAGTTCGTCGCGATCCGGTACAGCCAAGTGGAAAACTTCATTTCTGGATTGTACGTATCAATATGGATGTAGGCGCGGATGAACGCCTCCTGCGCCGCATCTTCCGCCTCATGCCGATTGCCAAGCATTCGATAGCAAAGGCGGTAAATCTTGTCCTTATACAAATCGACAAGATCCGCGTATGCGTTTTGATCCCCTTTTTGGATCGCCTTAATTCTCTTTTTAATAAATAGATCCATAAAATACAATACCCCCGCCTCACGGCTTACTGTATATTACGGCGCTCGATCAAGAAAAGTTTCATGCAACATATTTATTGTATCATACAACTGAAAAAGAGGGGACGCCAAACAAATGGCAGCCCCTCTTTCACAAACAGCGGGAACAAATCATCATCATATCCGTGAATCCCGCAACCAACCCTCTTTGCCCACATGCATTAAATGAGTTTTTCACCAAACAACGACCCCATCAGCGCTACAGCAACTGATGCTGTTTTGTTCCGCTCATCCAAGATCGGGTTCACTTCGACAAATTCCGCTGAAGTGATGATTTGTGCTTCGGCCAGCATCTCCATCGCCAAATGGCTTTCGCGGTATGTCAATCCTCCAATGACAGGCGTTCCGACTCCCGGTGCGTCGCTTGGGTCAAGGCCATCCAAGTCAAGCGACAAATGAACGCCATCCGTTCGTTCTTTTAAATAGGTGATCGTTTCTTCCATCACCCTTGTCATTCCGAGCCGATCAACCTCATGCATCGTGTAAATTTTGATTCCTTTTTCGCGAATAAACTTCTTCTCCCCTTCATCAAGGGAACGGACGCCGATCAACACGACATGTTCCGGCTTGATTTTGGGGCTGTATCCGCCGATTTGCGTCAGCGCCGGATGGCCAAACCCGAGGCTCGCCGCCAGCGGCATGCCATGAATGTTTCCAGACGGCGACGTTTCCTCGGTGTTGACGTCGCCGTGCGCGTCATACCAGATCACTCCAAGCCGCTCATAATGTTTCGCCACCCCGGCGATCGTGCCAATGGCGATACTATGGTCGCCGCCTAACACAAGTGGGAAGCGCCCCCGCTGAACGACTTGGTCAACCGCCGCCGCGAGTTTCTCATTCGCCTCCGCAACCGCTTTCAAATTGCGCAACCGTGAATCTCCTTGCTCGTGCAACCGCTCTGCTTTCCCAATCGGAATATCTCCCAAATCTTCAATATCGTAATGAAGACGTTCCAGACGTTCGATGACGCCTGCATAACGCATTGCGCTCGGCCCCATATCAACGCCGCGGCGTGTCTGCCCTAAATCCATCGGAACCCCGATAATTGAAATTGGCTTCATGCTGTCTCCCACTCCTTTCCGGTTCCTGTTACGTCTTTATTGTAGAGGAAAGAAAGGGGATGACTCAACTTGACAAAATTTTGAATATTTATACCGATATAACAAAAAAGAGCAGGCTGCTTGTGGTTGTCAAGCAGTCTGCTCTTGATGGAGCCTATCGGGATCGAACCGATGACCTCCTGCGTGCAAAGCAGGCGCTCTCCCAGCTGAGCTAAGGCCCCGCCCCAAGCGGAAGACGGGACTCGAACCCGCGACCCCCACCTTGGCAAGGTGGTGTTCTACCACTGAACTACTTCCGCGCTATGGTGAGCCATGGAGGACTCGAACCTCCGACCCTCTGATTAAAAGTCAGATGCTCTACCTACTGAGCTAATGGCTCATAGTCAAGTATACACTCACAATGAACGATGCCCCTTCCTCTGCTAGCATATTCGAAGATGTTGGATGCGTCGGGACAACTCGAAGCAAATCCGAAGATGCTTCGCTCGTTGCTCTACCTACTGAGCTAATGGCTCATGGTTAGGATAACACTCTACAGCTTCGTTTCACTCTACCTGCCTCTTCCTCTCCCAGCTGTTTCACAGATGCCTAGTGCGTCGAGGCAACTCGAAGCAAACTCGAAGATGCAGCGCTCGTTGCTGAGCTAATGGCTCATGACCATTTTTATGTACAAAAAAATAATGGCTGGGCTAGCTGGATTCGAACCAGCGCATCACGGAGTCAAAGTCCGTTGCCTTACCGCTTGGCTATAGCCCAACGCGATGAGAAAAAAACGCTGTATTCAATTGCTATTATATCTCAGCAATCAGGGAAGTATACACTTTTCATTTCGGCCAATCATCCTTGAAAGGACGACTGGCCGAAATGGAGTGACCCGTACGGGATTCGAACCCGTGTTACCGCCGTGAAAGGGCGGTGTCTTAACCACTTGACCAACGGGCCGGAAAATAAATGGAGCTTCCAACCGGGCTCGAACCGGTGACCTCTTCCTTACCATGGAAGTGCTCTACCTACTGAGCTATGGAAGCGTAAAAATGGCTCCGCAAGTAGGATTCGAACCTACGACCTACCGGTTAACAGCCGGTTGCTCTACCGCTGAGCTATTGCGGAATGATGAATAACTATATGTCATGCACATCTTCCCAATGTGCTCGTTGCCTCTTCCTCTGCCAGCTAATTCAAGGAAGCGAGATGCGTCGAGGCAACTCGTAGCGAATTCGAAGATGTGAAGCTTGTCGCTGAACTATTGCAGAATAATGAAACATTGCCTAGCAGCGACCTACTCTTGCAGGGGCGCTGGCCCCAACTACCATCGGCGCTGGAGGGCTTAACTTCCGTGTTCGGGATGGGAACGGGTGTTTCCCCTCCGCCATAGCCACTAGGCAATGATGATCATCTTGGACAGTAATTATTATATCCATCCTGTTGGATTTGTCAACAGGATGTTCATTCCCTCAAAACTAGATAACCGT
>NZ_JHUS01000003.1:0-57535 GCF_000691465.1 Geobacillus sp. CAMR5420 | reverse complement strand
CTCGGGGTCAAATCACCTTCGCCTTCGGGATTGTAAATCCCTGCAGGCGAAGAACATTTGCCCATCGCGGCGACCCGCGGGCCTCAGCTTTTCTTTCGCGCTTCGTTTCGTTCAGTTTTCAAGGAACGAGACCTCTTCTTGAACTTGCTTCGTTGCAGTCTTGCGCCGAGGAACCCAATCCCCCCGAATTCACTAGAAGACACAGACGCAAAGTTGCTGCATTGAAACAACTTCTCTGCTGATTTGCAGTCTTGAACTGAAGAATAGTTGAATCTTCCTCTTGCAAACAGCTCTTTTATACTAACATGCCTCTTTTTTCTTGTCAAGATCTTTTCCGTTGCTTTTCGTCACTCACCGCTATCGAACACTCTGTCCGATTAGCGACGATTTTTAATATACCACTTACCAATCAAAAATGCAATATCTTTTTTAGGGGAATTTCAGGAACCGACGCCAGACCGTTCCTTTAGGCTTCCTCCATCTCTTCGACGGTAAGAGGACTGGCAAATAAGTTTCATAACCGCCATGGCTGTCCGCATAAGATGTTATTAGGACAACGATTTTACAATGCAAAAAAGGGGGCCGATGTCATGTTTTACGCGTTGAACGGACGGACGCTGAAAAAAGCTCTCATTATTATCTGCTCCGCCTTTTTCACCGCCGTCGTCTTGTACGCTTATGAAATGAACCGTCCAGTTTTTTCGCTTCCTTCTGGGCCGAAGGCGGTATATAAAGTGGACAACGCCCGCAATGAGGTGGCGTTGACGTTCGATATCAGCTGGGGAGATGAGAATGCAGACAAAATTTTGGATGTCTTGAAGCAGCACGGGATTCAAAACGCGACCTTTTTTTTATCCGCCTCATGGGCCGAACGCCATCCAGCCGTAGTGAAGCGGATCAAAGAGGAGGGGCATGAGATTGGCAGTATGGGATATAACTTTGTCAACTATACGGAACTTGAGAACGCCAAAATCCGTCAAGATTTAATCATGGCGAAAAAAGTGTTTGACATGTTGGGAATTAAACAGGTTGAGCTGCTGCGCCCCCCTGGGGGGAACTTCAACAAAAATGTGTTAAAAGTTGCTCAGTCCCTCGGCTACACTGTCGTCCATTGGAGCATTGACTCGAAAGACTGGCTCAACCCTGGGACAGACCAAATTGTTGAGAACGTCACGAGGGACCTGGAACCGGGCGATATCGTGCTCCTTCACGCATCTGATTCGGCAAAACAGACAGCCAAAGCGCTGCCGAAAATTATCGCCTCCATGAAAGAAAACGGCTACAAAAACGTCAACCTCTCCGAGCTGTTGGCGAATGGCGAAGCCGAAAGCCGCGGGATCGAGTGACACGTTCCGACAGCGGCCTGCGCCGGTGCGGCTGGATTGCGGCGGCAGACAAGCCGCCAATTGGAATGATTGGCTTTTGGCGAACAGCCGTTTTTTCGCGGCTGCCATAAGAAAACAGGCGGCGCCTTGCTTTCTTTATTGTTTCGCGCTGCCTGTCAATTTATGCAGTATAAGAAGCTGGTATGCATTGCATACTAATAAAGGAATCAACATCAAATACAGCCAATCACGGTCGTTGATGCGCAACACGGGAAACCATTCAATGACCGTAACGACGACCATAAAGAACAAAGCCGGAACGAACGCCCCTTTGTTCGTCTGTGCGCTCTTGACGTAGGCAACAACGAGACCAACCACCAAAATGAACAATGCGGTCAATAGATACGGAATGATTGAATCGCCCTTGTCCGCAAACGCCATGTAGCGGAAATACACTAAATCGAACAGCACGAACATGATCAAAACAACCTGCACAGCGTTCCATAGCGAACGGAAGATGCCAAGCCCGAACCGGTGGACGGTTAAATAAGCAAAAAACCCCGCCTGACTGATGACGCTGAAAATAAAGCCAACACCGATATGCCATAACAAAACAGCCATAAATTCGACCATTTCCAGGCGCAACAGCAAGCGCCCGAATTCTTCCCAGTTGAACACAATGCCGACGGCCGCCGTGGCGATGCCGCCGATCAGCAGCGTCGATAAAAATAAACGCACCCATTTGCGGCTGTTCACAGCTTCATCCTCCATCATTTCAGCATAACCCGCTTACCATTTTACCAGCGCCCTTGTGAAAAAGCCAGCTCCGATCTCCCCCATGTATATTTTTTTCGCCAACATTCATATTAAGGGTGAGGGATTTTTGCAGAAAGGAGCTCACTTTCATGAACAAATGCCTACCGCTCCTCTTGCTCAGTTTTCTCGTTCTTGGTTCCTGTGCCCCTCAAGAAATCAGCCCCCCTCCCCCGGATTATGACGAAACGAAAAAGATGGTTGTTGACATTTTAAAAACCGACGAGGGGAAAAAGGCGATTCAAGATATTATGTCGGAAGATCAGATGAAGCAGCAACTAGTCATAGATCAAAAAGCTGTAAAAGAAACGCTGCAACAAATGCTGACATCCGATCAAGGAAAAAAGTTCTGGGAAAGTGCGTTAAAAGACCCGAAATTCGCTGAAAGTTTTGCCAAAGGGCTGCAAGCAGAACATGAAAAAATGATGAAGGCGCTCATGAAAGATCCCGATTACCAGGCGCTGATGATCGATATTTTAAAAGATCCAGAAATGGAAAAAGCCATGGTCGATGTCTTAAAAAGCAAAGAGTTCCGCCAGCATTTGCAAAAGGTGATCACGGAAACGTTGAACAGCCCGCTGTATCAGGCGAAAATTCAAGATATGTTGATGAAAGCAGCTGAAAAGGTTCAGCAAGGCGGAGAAAAACAAGAAGAAGGCGGAGGGGAAGGGGGAGAGGGAGAAGAAAGCACCGGCAACCAACAAGGCGGAGGAGGTTAATCAAGCAAAAAAAGCGTCCGTGCGCTGAAAACCGCCAACGCTCTAATCGGCGGTTTCTCGCCATCGGACGCTTTTTGTGAAACCGATTAATATTTTGCAACGATTTTGCGGGCGATATCCATATAAATTTTCCCGATCGGATGATCTTCTGCGTAAACGGACGGAGCGAAGTCGTCGTCGTTCCAATCCGGCTGCTGAAGCGGCAGCTGCCCTAACAGCTCGGTTTGCAGCTCTTTAGCCAGCTTTTCTCCGCCACCCTTGCCGAAGACATACTCCCGCTCCCCTGTTTTCCGGCTCTCGTAGTACGACATATTTTCGATCACGCCGATAATTTCATGTTCGGTGCGCAACGCCATTGCCCCAGCGCGGGCAGCGACAAACGCAGCGGTCGGATGCGGAGTCGTGACGATAATTTCTTTGCACGACGGCAAGAGCGTATGGACGTCCAAGGCGACGTCGCCCGTACCAGGCGGCAAGTCAAGCAGCAAGTAATCCAAGTCTCCCCATTCGACCTCTTTGAAAAAGTTGTTCAACATTTTCCCAAGCATCGGGCCGCGCCAAATGACCGGGGCGTTGTCCTCGACGAAAAAGGCCATCGAAATGACTTTTACGCCAAACCGTTCGACCGGGATGATTTTGTCGCCCCTCACCGTCGGGCGCTCGGTGATTCCCATCATGTCCGGAACGCTGAACCCATAAATGTCCGCGTCAATCAACCCGACTTTTTTGCCGAGCCGGGCGAGCGCGACCGCCAAATTGACGGAAACGGTCGACTTGCCGACTCCACCTTTGCCGCTGGCAATGGCGATATACGTCGTTTTTTGCTTGTTTTCGCTATATTTCTCCACCACGTCGCGCGGCAGTTCGGCGAACCGCAGCCCGACCGTCGCAGCGCCCGCGTCTTTCAGCTGCTCGACGATCGCCGTTTGCACGCGAAGCTGCTCGGGCGTTCCGGTTTTGGCGAGCGCGATTTTCACGCTGACATGGTTTTTCTCTTCCTTAATTTTGATTTCTTGGATGGCATTCGTCTCTTTAAACGTTTTGTTTAAAAAGGGATCTTTCATCTTTTCAAGAATGGCGCGCACTTCAGTTTCCGTCAACATCGTATTCACCAACCCTTTTGCAAATCAATGGTCATTTCTACGTGTTATCATACCATAAATCGGCAGACGGCCGCCATGTTTGACTTGCTCCCGCACGTCCCCGCGGTTGAAAAGGGGGGAATTTCTAATTCCTTTTGGCGAAACAAGGCCGGTCGGCTGTCTGTCTCCTCTGTTCCGACCTTAAAAAATCCCCGCTACTCGCGAGGCGTATGTTCATTGGAAAAATAGCGGAGCACTCCTTTATAAATCGAGGCGGCCAGCTTCGTTTGGTAGCCATCAGACACAAGCAACTCTCGCTCATCGGGATTCGACAAAAACCCAACCTCGACAAGCGCGCCGGGGATTTTTGCATGCTTGAGCAAATAGACGGTATCAATCATTTTTGCCAGTCGATGGGTGTTCTCCAAATTGCGCCGCAATTCCGCTTGGATAAATCTCGCCAGCCGCTCGTTTTCGATGAACGACCCGTAATAAAACGTCTGCGCTCCTCGCCAACGCGGCGACGGGATGGCGTTGAGATGGATGCTGATGAAAAGATCGGCATTCGATCGATTGACGAAAGCCGTTCGTTCGAGCAAATCCTCCGTTTTCCGTCGGCTGTAGCCGCGTGTGGACGGGCTGGCCAAGTCCCGATCCGTCTCGCGCGTCATCAGGACGAGCGCCCCTTGCTGCTGCAGATAATCGCGCAGCTTTTTCGCCACGTTGAGCGCGATGTCCTTTTCCACCGCCTCGCCACCGACGGCGCCGCCGTCCGGCCCACCATGGCCGGGGTCCAATACGATGATTCTCCCCGATAATGGGAGATTCCATGGTTTTGTTGATGTCAAATCGGAAAATAAAGACGGAAATAGCAAAGTGCTCATAAGGGCGACGGCAGCAAAAGCGACCAGCCACTTCCATTTTTCTCTCATTGTTTCTCCTCCCGCACGTTTCCCTTCTCTATCTTATATGGGACAAGGCGCGGGAATAGAACTCATTCAGCGAAGTTTTAGACGACGCCGTTTTTTGCCCCGCTCAAATCCTTCCGTCCACCAGTTGCCGATATATTGTTCACACGCGTCATACAGCGACTGGCTGAGGAAATCGTTGTCGATATTGCCCCAAAAGCAAAGAAAATCAAACAGCGTATCGATCAAATATTTTTCTTCTTGAGCACATCGACAACGTACGCTGGCCGCCGGCTCCCCATAATAGCCGAATCGGCTGTAGCGAGCGCCGAGCAAATACGCTTCAATGGCCAGATCAATACAGCCTTCCTCAACAACGGATGGGAACATCCGATACGCCGTATAAAACGGAACAAAGTGCTCAAGCGCTTTGGTCCGTAATTTCTCAAGCGACAGTTCGCGCAACATGTTCCGTTCATAGCGAAGCTGCTTTTCCTGCCTTTTTTCCGCCAATGAAGTGATGACTGTCATCGTCTTTCACGCTCCTTTACGATGTAGTGTCTAACGATCGCTCACAATCATACGCGCGGGCGAAAGGCAGAAATAAGCAAAAAACCCAGCCAAATCGGCTGGGTTGGAACATCACGCGATTAACGTTTCGAGAATTGCGGAGCGCGGCGGGCGCCTTTGAGCCCGTATTTTTTGCGTTCTTTAACGCGAGCATCGCGCGTCAGCAAACCGGCCCGTTTCAGCACCGTGCGGAATTCCGGATCGACTTCAAGCAACGCACGGGCGATGCCATGGCGAATCGCACCGGCTTGGCCGGCAAATCCACCGCCTTGGACATTCACCAAAACGTCGTAGCTGCCAAGCGTTTCCGTCAATACGAGCGGCTGTTTTACCATTTCGATGAGCGCTTCCGTCGGGATGTACTCGCGAATGTCACGCTTATTGACAATGATGCGGCCATCGCCCGGGACAAGGCGGACACGGGCGACCGAGCTTTTGCGACGACCTGTGCCGTAATATTGTACTTGTGCCAAAATCATACCCTCCCTTATGATTATCCGCGAAGTTCATACACTTCTGGTTTTTGTGCTTGATGCGGATGTTCGCTTCCACGGTAAACGTGCAACTTTTTGAACATTTGCCGGCCAAGGCTGCCTTTTGGAAGCATGCCGCGCACCGCACGTTCGATCATTTGTTCCGGGTAGTTCGTACGCATTTCCAGCGCTGTTCTTACTTTTAAGCCACCCGGATATAAGCTGTGGCGATAGTACAGTTTTTTCGTCAACTTTTTCCCAGTCAGTTCGACTTTGTCCGCATTGATGACGATGACGTGATCTCCGCAATCAACGTGCGGAGTGAACGTCGGTTTATGTTTGCCGCGCAACAGCGCCGCTACTTCGCTGGCTAAGCGGCCTAACGTTTTGCCAGCTGCGTCGACAACGTACCATTTACGCTCTACTTCATTCGGTTTCGCCATATAAGTCGTACGCAATGCAGTTCCCTCCTAAAATAAAAAAATGAACAAACAAAATGGTCGTTTATTTCAACACGATTATGGTCCGGGGCTAATCGTGGAAAATACATGCCATATGATATAATAGCTTGCCGGCGCGCCAATGTCAAGAAGATGTTACACAAGGACTCGTTGTCTTAAAAAGCCGGAGAAAACCATCAGCCATCCACCAATGAGTGAACCAAACATTCATCCTCATAGTATACGCGCCATAAATACAGCCCTTCGGCCGGCGCGGTTGGACCAGCGAGGCGCCGATCTTTCGCCGCAAGCAGTGTCGAAATGTCGGCGGGAGAACGCTTCCCTTGGCCGATCTCCAACACCGTGCCAACGATAATGCGCACCATGTTGTACAAAAAGCCGCTGCCGACAAACCGAAACTCGAGCATCGGGCCGTCGGCCTTCACTTCAGCCCGATACATGGTGCGCACCCGGTCTTCGATCGACGTTTTTGCGGAACAAAAGCTTGTAAAATCGTGCGTTCCATGAAGCAAACGAAGCGCCTCGTTCATCGCGCTGATATGAAGCGAATATGGATGCCATGCGCAATAATGGCGGCGAAACACGTCGCGCTCGGCAGCCGTCCATACTTTATAGCGGTATTCTTTCGCTTTCGCCGAAAAACGGGCGTGGAAGTCTGCATCGGCCTCCTGTACAAAGCGAACGACGATATCATCCGGCAGCTGGGCGTTCAACGCCTTTTTCCACTGCTCCGAGGAAAGGGAAAGCGGCGTATCAAAGTGGATCACTTGCCCATAGGCATGAACGCCGGCATCCGTCCTTCCGGAAGCCGCCACACGCACTTTTGTCCCTTTATGCATCCGCCGAAGCACTTCCTCAAACTCGCCTTGCACCGTCCGCTTTCCCGGCTGGATTTGGTAGCCGGAAAAGTGGGTGCCATCATAGGCAATGATGCATTTGATCCGTTGTGTCATGGCCTTCCTCCGCTATGAGCGTAATAAACAAAGCAATACGGCCAGCAGCGCCACAGCCGCTAAAAACGCGATGTCCACCGGCTTCCAAGCGAGCTGGCGGAATTTCGTCCGCCCTTCCCCGCCGCGGTAGCCGCGCGCCTCCATGGCTGTCGCCAGCTCATCGGCTCGTTTGAACGAGCTGATAAACAGGGGCACAAGCAGTGAGACAATGGCTTTCATCCGTTCGGAAAAACGGCCGCCAGAAAAATCAACACCACGAGCCGCCTGTGCTTTCATAATTTTTTCCGTCTCTTCCATCAATGTTGGAATGAATCGAAGCGAAATGGCCATCATCAAGGCGAGCTCATGGACAGGAACGCGCATCTTTTTGAGCGGCCCGAGCAAACTTTCGACGCCGTCGGTCACTTCAATCGGCGTCGTCGTCAACGTCAACATCGTCGTCATCAATACAAGGAGCAAAAACCTTAGGGAAATAAAGACCCCTTGCTTGATGCCGCCTTCATATACAGAGAGCGCACCGATTTGGTAGATGACGTCTCCTTCTTTCGTCATGAATAGATGCAACAGCAATGTAAACAAAACGACCCATAAAATCGGTTTCAAGCCGCGGGCAATGAACGAAAACGGGATGCGAGACAGAGCTGCAAAGGCAAACGCAAACAGCGACAGCAGTGCATACGTCGCCGCATTGTTCGCCAAAAAGACGATCAGGACGTAAGCAAACACGATCAATAGTTTGGCGCGCGGGTCTAAGCGATGAATGACGGAATGACCAGGCACATATTGCCCGATAATCAAATGATTAGTCATGGACGCTCACCTTGGAGAACAATTGCTGGATGGCTTCCGCTGTCTGTTCCAACGTCAAGCATGGCGACGGAATGACAACGCCGAACCGCTTTTCGAGCTGCTGTTTCAATTTGACCGTTTCCGGCACACTCAAACCGATGGCAGCCAGTTTGTCAGCGTCGCGAAACATCTCTTCCGGCGTTCCGTGGCCCCATACCGTTCCTTCATGCATGACGATGATTTCATCAGCGTACCGAGCTGCATCTTCCATGCTGTGGGTGACGAGAACGGTTGTCAACTGCTTCTCACGATGGAGGCGATAAAACATCTCCATCATCTCTTTGCGCCCGCGCGGATCAAGGCCCGCGGTCGGTTCATCGAGCACGAGCACTTCTGGTTCAAGCGCGAGCACGCCGGCGATGGCGACGCGCCGCATTTGCCCTCCGCTCAAATCAAACGGCGATTTCGCCAATACGTCTTCACTCAATCCGACGAGCTTAATGAGCTCCCGCGCCTTCCGCTTCGCCTCGTCTTCCGGCACGCCAAAATTGAGCGGGCCAAAACAAATATCTTTCTCCACCGTTTCTTCAAACAACTGGTGCTCCGGGAACTGGAAGACGACCCCGACCTTTT
Organism: Geobacillus sp. CAMR5420; assembly: GCF_000691465.1. NCBI lineage: Bacteria > Bacillati > Bacillota > Bacilli > Caryophanales > Anoxybacillaceae > Geobacillus > Geobacillus sp. CAMR5420. The sequence goes on along the minus strand of NZ_JHUS01000003.1, from coordinate 48,809 downwards.
TGCGCAGCGGTTTCAGCTGCTTTGGCCGCTTATGGCTCGTGATCGTCTCTTCGCCGATCTTCACCGCGCCGCTTGTCGGCTGCAGCAACCCGTTTAAATGCTGAAGGAGGGTCGATTTTCCTGAGCCCGTATGCCCAACCACGGCAACGTACGCCCCGCTTCGGATTGCGACATTGACATCATAGAGCGCCCGACGGGCAAGCGGTGAACGGGCGTTGTACACATGCTCTACTTTTTCGAATACAATGTCCATAGCTCCTCGACCAACTCCTCTGTCGTGAAATATCCAGCCCGAAGCGGAATGCCTTGTTCCCGCAAGCGACTGCCCATTTTCACGGCAAACGGCAAATCAAGACCGATGCGCTCGAGCTTGCTTCCGAGCCGAAAGATTTGCTCCGGCGTCCCTTCTGCCATCACTTCGCCTTTGTTCATCACAATGAGACGGTCCGCCTTCGCTGCCTCTTCCAAATCATGGGTAATTGACAAGACGGTAATGCGCTGCTGGCGGTTCAGGCGGCGCACCGTCTCAAGCACTTCTTCCCTTCCACGCGGGTCAAGCATCGATGTCGCTTCGTCCAAAATGATCATATCGGGGCGGAGCGCCAAAATGCCAGCGATGGCGACGCGCTGTTTTTGCCCCCCAGACAACCGGTGCGGCTCATAATGGAGAAACGGCTCCATATGGACTTGGCGAATGGCCTCGCGAATGCGCTCGACCATTTCCAAGCGCGGAATGCCGTTGTTTTCAAGGGCAAAAGCGATGTCGTCTTCCACGGTCGCACCGACAAACTGGTTGTCCGGGTTCTGGAACACAAGGCCGACGCGGCGGCGCACCTCCCAAACGGTTGCGTCGTTCAAAAGGCGTCCAAACAAGCGAATGGCGCCCCGCTCCGGCCGAAGCAAGCCGATCAGCATCCGAGCGATGGTCGATTTGCCGGATCCGTTATGGCCGACGATCGCTAACCACTCCCCGCGCTCGGCCGTGAAGCTGACGTTTTGCACCGCATAGTCGGATTGATTTGGATAGCGAAAGGACACTCCCTCGATCGACAAGATTGGTTCGGCCATGATCGTTTCCCCTTGCTTCGCCGCGTTGCAAACGCAGCCTGCTAAATGATGGTAAACAAAAAAAGGGCATAGATCCAGTTCAAACGAAACTGTCTCGCCCTTGTTGAAATGAAACCGTTACACGAGTTCAATAATGACCATCGGCGCCCCGTCACCGCGGCGAGGACCAAGTTTCATAATGCGCGTATAGCCGCCTTGGCGATCTTGGTAGCGCGGCGCAATGTCGCTGAACAGCTTTTGCAACGCATCCTGGCCGGTTTCGCTGTTGGCGACCTCCTTGCGGATGAATGCCGCTGCTTGGCGGCGGGCATGCAAATCGCCGCGTTTGCCGAGCGTAATCATTTTTTCCATGACCGAGCGCAGTTCTTTCGCCCGCGCTTCCGTCGTTTCAATGCGTTCGTTGATGATTAAGTCTGTTGCCAAGTCGCGAAGCAGTGCTTTTCGTTGCGAAGTCGTGCGTCCTAATTTTCTGTACGACATCAAATGTCCCTCCCTTTTAAAGTGATGTGTTCCTCATGGTGGCCATCATCAAAGCAATATGGTGAAAGTGTGTTTCCGGCTTGCCGGCGGAGGCCGGCACTTAGTCGTCTTTGCGCAGGCTGAGGCCAAGCTCAGCCAGTTTCGCTTTTACTTCCTCAAGCGACTTGCGGCCGAGGTTGCGCACTTTCATCATATCTTCTTCCGTTTTTTGCGTCAGTTCTTGAACAGTGTTGATGCCGGCCCGCTTCAAGCAATTGTAGGAACGAACCGAAAGATCGAGTTCCTCGATCGTCATTTCGAGCACTTTTTCTTTTTGATCGTCCTCTTTCTCGACCATGATCTCCGCATTTTGCGCCTCATCCGTCAAGCCGACAAAAATGTTCAAGTGCTCCGTTAAAATTTTCGCTCCAAGGGAAATGGCCTCTTTCGGCCCAATGCTTCCATCCGTCCACACATCAATGGTCAGCTTGTCATAGTCCGTCACTTGGCCGACCCTTGTATTCTCGACTTGATAGGAAACTCGGGAGACCGGCGTATAAATGGAATCGATCGGAATGACGCCGATGGGCTGGTCTTCGCGCTTATTCGCCTCAGCAGGAACATATCCGCGCCCCCGCTTGGCAGTCATGCGCATGCGCAGGCGGCCGCCTTCCGCCAGCGTCGCGATATGAAGGTCCGGGTTTAAAATTTCTACATCGCTGTCGTGAGTGATATCGGCAGCCGTGACAACTCCTTCACCCTGCACATCAATCTCCAACGTTTTCTCTTCGTCTGAATAAATTTTCAACGCTAGTTTTTTGATATTCAAAATGATGGCTGTCACATCTTCAACGACGCCGTCAATCGTTGAAAACTCATGCAAGACGCCGTCGATTTGCACCGATGTTACAGCTGCACCAGGGAGTGAAGACAATAGGATACGACGCAAGGAGTTCCCTAAGGTTGTACCATATCCACGCTCAAGCGGTTCGACGACGAATTTGCCATATTTGGCATCTTCGCTCAGTTCGACCGTTTCAATTTTCGGCTTTTCAATTTCAATCATCGATTATTATACCCTCCTTCAAAACGTCGAGACCCCGATCAAACGGTACACGCCTAACAACATTCCCCCATGAATCTCTCTTTATGCTTGCCTGCCATGGTCTTTATCATATCCCATTATTGACAATGGTGCAAATTCTATACAGGGGCGTTACACACGGCGACGTTTTGGCGGACGGCATCCATTGTGCGGGATTGGAGTGACGTCTTTGATCGCCGTAATTTCCAACCCGGCTGCTTGCAATGCACGGATCGCTGCCTCGCGGCCAGCCCCCGGACCTTTGACGTTCACTTCGACCGTTTTCATGCCATGCTCCATCGACGCTTTCGCTGCTGCTTCAGCCGCCATTTGCGCCGCAAACGGCGTTGATTTGCGCGAACCTTTGAACCCCAGCGAACCAGCGCTCGCCCAAGCAATGGCGTTGCCATGAACATCCGTAATCGTCACGATCGTGTTGTTGAACGTTGAACGGATATGGGCGATGCCTGTATCAATATTTTTTCTTACCCGGCGTTTACGAGTGTTTGTTCTGCGTGCCATTCGTCAAATGACCTCCTTTGCGTGATTATTTTTTCTTGTTCGCTACCGTGCGGCGCGGACCTTTGCGCGTGCGGGCATTGTTTTTCGTGTTTTGGCCGCGAACCGGCAATCCGCGGCGATGGCGAAGACCACGATAGCAGCCGATCTCCATCAACCGTTTAATATTTAACGATACTTCACGCCGCAAATCGCCTTCCACTTTTAAGCGGCCGACGATTTCACGAATGCGGCCAAGCTCTTCTTCCGTTAAGTCGCGAACGCGTGTGTCTTCCGATACGCCGGCTTCTTTTAAGATTTTTTGTGCTGTCGGTTTGCCGATCCCATAAATGTATGTTAACGAAATGACTACCCGTTTATCACGCGGAATATCGACACCTGCAATGCGTGCCATATGATACACCTCCTTGAAAATTACCCTTGGCGTTGTTTATGCTTCGGATTTTCACAAATGATCATAACTTTGCCGCGTCTGCGAATAACTTTGCACTTTTCGCAAATCGGTTTGACAGATGGTCTTACTTTCATGTTGTTTACCTCCCTAATTGAACGGAGTGCATTCCTTTATTTATATCGATACGTGATCCGTCCACGCGTCAAATCATACGGCGACAGCTCCACCGTCACCCGGTCGCCAGGCAAAATGCGAATGAAATGCATGCGGATCTTGCCGGATACATGAGCCAACACCGTGTGCCCATTTTCTAATTCTACACGAAACATCGCATTTGGCAATGTTTCGATGACGGTGCCTTCCACTTCAATTACATCATCTTTCGCCATCGAGCGGCTCTCCCTCCTTCGAATGAGTAACATTGTGTTACGCAAAACCGAACGTGATATCCATGATGATCGAGAAGACGTTTACCCCTTCCCACTTATGAAGTGGGAGACTCATTTCCACAATGTGTTAAAATTTCGCAGCCATCTTCTGTAATGACAATCGTATGTTCGAAATGGGCGCACCGTTTTCCATCGGCCGTGACGACGGTCCAATCGTCGGCCAACGTTTTCACGTAACGGCTGCCGGCATTGACCATCGGTTCGATGCACAGCGCCATCCCTGGCCGCAAAATCGGGCCTTTGTTCGGCGGCCCATAATGTGGGATTTGTGGGTCTTCATGTAAGTGTTGACCAATTCCATGCCCGACATACTCGCGAACAACGGAAAAGTGATGCGCTTCGACATACGTTTGAATCGCATGGGAGATGTTCGTTAAACGAGCGCCCGGTTTTGCCTCGGCGAGCCCGACGTACAGCGATTGCTCTGTCACGTCAAGCAACCGTTTCGTCTCGGCGTCGATCTCCCCGACCGGATACGTCCAGGCCGAGTCGGCGTGATAGCCTTCATACTGCGCGCCGACATCGATCGTAATAATATCGCCTTCCCGCAATGCGCGGCTGCTGGGAATCCCGTGCACAAGCTCTTCATTCACCGAGGCGCAAATGCTCCCTGGAAACCCTTGATACCCTTTAAACGACGGAATGGCGCCATGGGAACGAATCACTTCCTCCGCGATGGCGTCCAGTTCCTTTGTTGTGATCCCGGGACGAATGTGCTTTTGCAATTCTTTCAATGTAAGGGAAACGATTTTTCCCGCCTCGCGCATCAAAGCAATTTCCTGCGCGGTTTTGCAACGAATCATCGAGCAAGTCCCCCGAGCACTTCACAAATATCAGCAAACACCTTTTCCATTTCCTGTTCGCCGTTAATGTGGCGCAAATAGCCTTTTTGCTCGTAAAAATCGAGGAGCGGCTTCATTTGTTTCATATTCACCTCAAGCCGATTGGCCACCGTTGCTTCATTATCATCGGGGCGCTGGTACAGATCGCCACCGCATTTATCGCATACGCCCGGTTTCGCCGGCGGATGAAAAACGAGATGGTACGTTGCTCCGCAGTTGCGGCAAATACGTCTGCCGGTCAGGCGCTCCATTAAGACCTCTTGGCGAACGTCGATATGGATGACATAATCAAGCTTGCGCCCGATTTCCGAAAGCAACCTCTCAAGCGCTTCTGCTTGGGCGACCGTGCGCGGGAATCCATCGAGCAAAAAACCATTTTGGCAATCCTCTTTGCTCAGCCGTTCGCGGACGATGCCGATCGTCACCTCATCCGGCACAAGATCACCGCGGTCCATATACTGCTTTGCCTGCAACCCTAACGGCGTCCCTTCTTTGATCGCCGCTCGAAACATATCTCCCGTTGAAATATGCGGAATTCCGTAAGCCTCGACAATTTTCCCGGCCTGCGTGCCTTTGCCGGCACCCGGCAGCCCCATCAGCACTAAATTCATCCTAACTCCCCCTATCGGCAAGGGACGTCCGTTCTTGCCTTCTTTATTTGATGAATCCACGGTAATGGCGTTTCACCAGCTGGCTCTCAAGCTGCTTCATCGTCTCAAGCGCCACGCCGACGACAATAAGCAAGCTCGTACCGCCGATTCGTGCGGAAGACGGCAAGTTGGCAAAGTTCACAAAGAACACCGGCAGCACAGCGACAACCGCCAAAAAGATTGATCCGACCAGCGTCAGCCGGTATAAAATTCTCGTCACGTACTCTTGTGTGTTTTTCCCAGGGCGAATACCTGGGATGTAGCCGCCTTGTTTTTTCAAGTTGTCCGCCATCTGCTCCGGATTGACTTGAACAAACGCATAAAAGTACGTAAACGCGATGATGAGCACGACGTAAATGATCATCCCAACCGGGTGCGTATAATCAAACGTTCGGCGAATCCACAATGTTACATCATTCGTGCCAAAAAACGATGCAATCGTCGGTGGTGCAATCAAAAACGATACAGCGAAAATGACCGGAATGACTCCCGCTGGGTTCACTTTGAGCGGCAAATGAGTCGAGTGGCCGCCCACCGGGCTTCGGCCCTCAAGCCGCTTTGCGTATTGAATCGGAATTTTCCGGAACGCCTGCTGGATGTAAATGACACCAACGATGACGGCAACGACCGCCAACGCCACAAGCAGGAGCCGGACGATGCGCAAAAACACATCTTCCCCGACATTTTCAAACTGTTGGGCGTAAATTTGGTTCAAGACCGTCGGAATGCCTGAGACAATCCCGGCGAAAATAATGATCGAAATGCCATTGCCCACGCCTTTCGCGGTGATCTGTTCGCCGAGCCACATTAAAAATGCGGTGCCGGCGGTCAAGACGACCGCGATCAACAAATACGTGCCGATGCCCGGATTTCGAATGAGCATCCCGCCAGCCAAGTTGTTAAAGCCGTACGACATGCCGATGGCTTGGATAAACCCGAGCACGACCGTGAAATAGCGGGTAAACTGAGCTAATTTACGCCGGCCTACCTCGCCTTGCTTCGACCACTCCGTAAATTTGGGAACAACGTCCATTTGCAGCAGCTGGACGATAATCGATGCCGTAATATAGGGCATAACCCCCATGGCAAAAATCGAAAAGTTTTGCAGCGCCCCGCCGCCGAAAATGTTCAGGACGCCGAATGCATTCAATTCATCTTGCAGTTTTAACACATCCGCGTTCACGCCCGGAACAGGGATGAACGTTCCAATGCGGAACACGATCAACATAAGAAGAGTGAAAATAATTTTGTTTCGAATATCACTGACGCGCATAAAATTGGAGATTGTCCGAAACATTAAATCACCTCAGTTTTACCGCCAGCCGCCTCAATGGCCTCTTTCGCCGATGCCGAGAACTTATGCGCTTTGACCGTCAGCTTTTTCTCGATTTGGCCTTTGCCCAAAATTTTCACACCCGATTTCAACTTGCTGATGACGCCCGTCTCAAGAAGCAATTCCGGCGTCACTTCCGTTCCGTCTTCAAAACGATTCAGTTTTTCCAGATTCACAACCGCATACTCTTTCCGATTGATGTTCGTAAATCCTCGTTTCGGCAAACGGCGGAACAGCGGAGTTTGACCGCCTTCAAACCCAAGACGAACTCCTCCACCTGAGCGGGCATTTTGACCTTTTTGACCGCGGCCGGACGTTTTGCCGTTGCCCGAACCGATCCCGCGGCCGACGCGCACAGCTTTCTTTCGGGATCCCGGCGCTGGTTTTAGTTCATGAAGTTTCATGGCAAAGCACCTCCTTATGATTCATTATTCTTCAATTTCTTTGACTTTGACAAGGTGGGCCACTTTGTTGATCATCCCGCGGATTGCAGGATTGTCATTGTGGACGACCGTTTGGTGCATTTTTCGCAGGCCGAGCGTTCTGACGGTAACGCGTTGGTCTTCCGGACGGCCAATCACGCTGCGCGTGAGGGTAATCGCCAGTTTTTTTGCCATGATCGTTCCCTCCTTATCCTAACAGTTCCTCGACTGTTTTGCCGCGCAATCTCGCTACGTCTTCGGCGCGTTTTAATTGTTTCAGCCCATCAAACGTTGCGCGCACCATGTTGATTGGCGTGTTTGAACCGATCGATTTCGACAAGATGTCGCTGATGCCCGCCAGCTCTAATACAGCACGCGCCGGACCCCCAGCGATGACCCCGGTACCTTCGGAAGCGGGTTTCAAAATGATTTCCCCGGCACCGAAATGGCCGATGACTTCATGCGGAATCGTTGTGCCGACGATCGGCACTTCAATTAAGTTTTTCTTCGCATCTTCAATCGCTTTGCGGATCGCTTCTGGAACCTCTTGTGCTTTTCCGGTGCCAAATCCGACATGGCCGTTTTTATCGCCGACGACGACGAGAGCTGAAAAGCGCAGGCGACGTCCGCCTTTTACGACTTTTGCTACACGGTTGACCGCGACTACACGCTCTTCCAATTCAAGTTTGTTTGGATCGATACGACGCATCGTTGTCCCTCCTTTGTAATTAGAATTCCAAGCCGGCTTCGCGGGCGGCGTCTGCCAATGCTTTTACCCGTCCGTGATATAAATACCCGCCACGGTCGAACACGACTTTTTTAATGCCTTTTTCCAATGCACGTTTGGCGACAAGTTCGCCGACTTTTTTCGCTGCCTCAATGTTGTTCGTCGAATCTAAGCCAAACTCTTTGTCCAACGTCGAGGCGCTGACGATCGTTGACGATTTTGTATCATCGATAATTTGCGCGTAAATATGTTTATTGGAACGGAACACGCTCAACCGCGGACGTTCAGCCGTGCCGAAGATTTTTTTGCGGATGCGCGCGTGTCTTTTCTTCCGAACCGCGTTTCGGTCCACTTTCGTGATCATCGAATGTCACTCCTTTCGCTTCGCTATGCCGCGTTATTTACCAGTTTTGCCTTCTTTCAGGCGCACAAGCTCACCTTCGTAGCGGATGCCTTTGCCTTTATACGGCTCTGGCGGACGAACCGCGCGAATGTTGGCGGCCAGTTCGCCGACGCGCTGTTTGTCTGCCCCTTTGACGATGATTTTCGTTTGGGATGGCACTTCAATTTCAAGCCCTTCTTCCGGCTCAATTTCTACCGGATGAGAATAACCGACGCTCAATACAAGCTTTTTCCCTTGTTTCGACGCCCGGTACCCGACACCAACGAGTTCGAGCGCTTTTTCATAACCTTTCGAAACGCCTTCGACCATGTTGGCAAGCAAGCTGCGCGTCGTGCCATGGAGCGCGCGATGATGTTTTTCATCGCTTGGACGCGTAACCGTGATGACATTGCCCTCAACCGTGATCGTCATATCTGGATGGAACGTGCGGGTCAGCTCCCCTTTCGGCCCTTTGACCGTAACCGTGTTGCCGTTGACCGTAACGGTGACACCGGCAGGAATTTCAATTGGTTTTTTGCCGACACGTGACATGTCAAAAACACCTCCATTCTTGAGCAGATAGATTACCAAACGTAGGCGATTACTTCGCCGCCCGTGCCTTTTTGCCGTGCTTCTTTGTCTGTTAAGATGCCCTGCGATGTCGAAAGAATCGCGATCCCTAAGCCGTTCAGGACGCGCGGCACTTCATGGGCTTTGACGTAAACGCGCAACCCCGGTTTGCTGATGCGTTTCAGCCCGGTAATGACACGTTCGTTGTTCGGACCGTATTTCAAGAAGATGCGGAGAATGCCTTGTTTGTTGTCTTCGATATATTCATAATCACGAATAAACCCTTCGCGCTTTAAAATTTCCGCGATTTCCCGCTTGATTTTCGAAGCCGGGACTTCGAGCTTTTCGTGACGCACCATATTCGCATTGCGGATGCGAGTCAGCATATCAGCAATTGGATCTGTCATCACCATTATGTTTTACCTCCTTCCCAATCAATGGGTTGATTACCAGCTGGCTTTTTTGATGCCTGGAAGTTGACCTTTGTATGCGAGCTCACGGAAACAAATACGGCACAATTTGAATTTTCGATAGACCGAGTGCGGGCGGCCGCAGCGCTCGCAACGGGTGTACGCTCTCACTTTAAACTTCGGTGTCCGTTTTTGTTTCGCGATCATCGATTTTTTAGCCACGATTTCGCCTCCCTTGCGTTATGGGATCATTATTTTTGGAATGGCATGCCGAGCAACGTCAGCAGTTCACGAGCTTCTTCATCCGTGTTGGCCGTTGTGACGATCACGATGTCCATGCCGCGCACTTTGTTCACTTTATCGTAGTCAATCTCAGGGAAAATGAGCTGTTCTTTAATGCCGAGCGTATAGTTGCCGCGGCCGTCAAACGACTTTTTCGATACGCCGCGGAAGTCGCGCACGCGCGGAAGCGAGACCGAAATCAACTTATCGAGAAACTCATACATCCGTTCGCCGCGCAGCGTCACTTTCGCACCAATCGGCATCCCTTGGCGAAGACGGAAGCCGGCGATCGATTTTTTCGCACGCGTTACCACCGGACGCTGACCGGCGATCAGCGTCAGCTCTTCAACGGCGCTGTCTAATGCTTTCGGGTTTTGCACCGCATCGCCGACACCCATGTTGATGACGATTTTTTCGATTTTTGGCACTTGCATGATCGATTTATAGTTGAACTTGCTCATGAGAGCAGGTACGACTTCGTTTACATACTTCTCTTTCAGGCGGTTCATAAAAGTACCTCCCTTCCTGCGTCACGGTTATTTATCCAAAATCTCGCCGGATTTTTTCGCATAGCGCACTTTTTTGCCATCGACAATTTTATAGCCGATGCGCGTCGGTTCACCCGTTTTCGGGTCGAGCGGCATGACTTTCGAAACGTGGATCGGCGCTTCCTTCTCAATGATGCCGCCTTGCGGGTTCGCTTGCGACGGTTTCGCATGCTTTTTCACAATATTGACGCCCTCGACGATGACGCGGTTTTTCTTCGGAAACGCCGCTAGAATGACGCCTTGCTTGCCTTTGTCTTTGCCGGAGATTACTTGCACTTTATCGCCTTTTTTTACATGCATCGCATTCGCACCTCCTTGAAACGCTGTTCCGTTCCATTAAATAACTTCCGGAGCTAAAGAAATGATTTTCATGAAGTCTTTATCGCGCAATTCACGGGCAACCGGTCCGAAAATCCGCGTGCCGCGCGGGCTTTTGTCATCACGGATGATGACGCAGGCGTTTTCGTCAAAGCGGATGTACGAGCCGTCCGGACGGCGCACCCCGCGTTTCGTACGAACAACAACTGCTTTCACGACTTGACCTTTTTTAACAACGCCACCTGGTGTCGCATCTTTGACCGTCGCCACAACGACGTCGCCGATGTTCGCATAGCGGCGACCCGAGCCTCCGAGCACTTTAATGACAAGCACTTCGCGTGCACCAGAGTTATCAGCTACTTTCAAGCGAGATTCTTGTTGAATCATCGACGAAACCTCCTTTCGGAATTATCTCTCCGAACTAAGTGAAGAACGATTACAGAACAACCGCTTTTTCAATGACTTCCACTAAGCGGAAGCGTTTTGTGGCCGACAGCGGGCGAGTTTCCATAATTTTCACGATATCGCCGACTTTCGCGATGTTATGTTCATCATGCGCCTTATATTTTTTCGAATATTTCACGCGTTTGCCGTACAGCGGATGTTTTTTGTACGTTTCGACCAACACGGTGATCGTTTTGTCCATTTTGTCCGATACAACCCGCCCGACGTACACTTTGCGTTGATTGCGTTGGCTCATTCCACAAACCTCCTCTCAAACACATTATTTATTGGCAGCGAGCTCACGTTCGCGAATAATCGTTTTCATGCGGGCGATGTCTTTGCGCACTTGGCGGATGCGCGCCGTGTTTTCCAATTGACCTGTGGCCAGTTGGAAGCGAAGGTTGAACAATTCTTCCTTCAACGCTTTAATTTTTTGTTCGATCTCGGCAGTGGTCAACTCACGGATTTCTTTCGCTTTCATTACGCTTCACCACCAGTTTCTTCACGTTTTACAAATTTGCATTTGATCGGAAGTTTGTGAGAAGCGAGACGCAATGCTTCACGTGCCACTTCCTCAGAAACACCGCCCACTTCAAACATCACTTTGCCTGGTTTGACAACGGCGACCCAGCCTTCCGGCGCCCCTTTACCAGAACCCATCCGCACTTCAAGCGGTTTTGCCGTATACGGTTTGGATGGGAAAATGCGGATCCATACCTTCCCGCCCCGTCTCATGTAACGGGTCATCGCCCGACGGGCTGCTTCGATTTGCCGGTTCGTAATCCAAGCTGATTCTAATGCTTGCAACCCAAATTCACCGAAATGAACTTCCGTGCCGCCTTTCGCCCGGCCTTTCATCCGTCCGCGATGTTCACGGCGATATTTGACGCGTTTTGGCATTAACATGATTATTTTCCTCCTTCCTCAGCTTTTTTCTTGGTCGGAAGGACTTCTCCACGATAAATCCATACTTTCACGCCGATTTTTCCGTACGTCGTATCGGCTTCTGCTGTTCCATAGTCAATGTCAGCGCGCAGCGTATGGAGTGGAACCGTCCCTTCGCTGTAATGCTCCGAACGAGCGATGTCAGCCCCGCCCAAACGGCCGGATACCATCGTTTTGATCCCTTTCGCCCCAGCGCGCATCGCACGTTGGATCGCTTGTTTTTGCGCCCGGCGGAACGATACGCGGTTTTCAAGCTGACGAGCGATATTTTCAGCAACAAGACGTGCATCCAAGTCCGGTTTTTTGATTTCTACAATGTTGATATGGACGCGTTTACCGGTCAATTGCGCGAGCGCTTTACGGAGCGCTTCCACTTCCGAACCGCCTTTCCCGATGACCATGCCCGGTTTGGCGGTATGGATCGTTACGTTGACCCGGTTGGCTGCCCGTTCAATCTCCACGCGGGAGACGGCCGCGTCTTGCAGGCGTTTGCTAATGTATTCACGGATTTTCAAGTCTTCGTGCAACAGATCTGCATAGTCTTTTTCCGCATACCATCTCGATTCCCAGTCACGAATGATGCCGATGCGCAGACCGATCGGGTTGACCTTTTGACCCACGGATTATCCCTCCTTCTTTTCTGAAACGACGATCGTAATATGGCTTGTGCGTTTGTTAATGGCGCTTGCCCGTCCCATGGCGCGCGGACGGAACCGTTTCAGCGTCGGGCCTTCGTCGACATACGCTTGAGTAATGACCAAGTTGTTGACGTCCATGTCATAGTTGTGTTCAGCGTTGGCGACTGCTGATTTCAACACTTTCTCAATGATCGGGGAAGCTGCTTTTGGTGTATGGCGCAAAATAGCGAACGCTTCGCCCACTTCTTTCCCGCGAATCAAGTCAATGACTAAGCGCGCTTTACGAGGAGCGATGCGAACGGTTCTTGCAACAGCTTTGGCTTGCATATCTAGAACCTCCTCTCATTACCGTTTCGTTTTCTTGTCATCGCCAGCATGGCCGCGGAACGTGCGCGTCGGCGCAAATTCGCCGAGTTTGTGCCCGACCATGTCTTCCGTGATGTAGACCGGAACATGTTTGCGGCCATCGTACACCGCGATCGTATGCCCAACAAACTGCGGGAAGATCGTCGAACGGCGAGACCACGTTTTGATCACTTGTTTTTGCCCTGTTGCATTCAGTTTTTCGATTTTTTTCATCAAATGCTCATCGCAAAACGGACCTTTTTTCAAGCTGCGACCCATAAGTGAACCTCCCTTCTGAATTGCGCTCGTTCATTATTTCTTGCGGCGACGGATGATGAATTTATCCGATTTGTTTTTCTTTTTGCGTGTTTTGTATCCAAGCGTCGGTTTGCCCCATGGCGTCATCGGCGATTTGCGTCCGATTGGCGCTTTCCCTTCACCACCGCCGTGCGGATGGTCAACCGGGTTCATAACCGAACCGCGAACTGTCGGGCGAATTCCCAACCAGCGGGCGCGTCCTGCTTTCCCGATGTTGACAAGTTCGTGTTGCTCGTTGCCGACTTCACCAACCGTTGCACGGCATTTGCCTAAAATCATGCGCACTTCGCCGGAAGCCAAACGAACGATGACGTATTTTCCTTCTTTCCCGAGCACTTGCGCCGACGTACCAGCTGCACGCACCAATTGTCCGCCGCGGCCCGGTTTCAGCTCAATATTGTGGACGAGCGTACCGACTGGGATGTTCTCAAGCGGAAGCGCATTGCCGATTTTAATGTCCGCATCCGGACCGGACATGATTTCCATGCCGACTTTCAAGTTTTTCGGCGCGATAATGTAGCGTTTTTCACCGTCTGCATAGTTGATGAGCGCGATATTGGCAGAACGGTTCGGATCGTATTCAATCGTAGCAACGCGTCCTGGAATTCCGTCTTTGTCGCGTTTAAAGTCGATAATCCGATATTGGCGTTTATGGCCGCCGCCTTGATGGCGCACCGTAATTTTCCCTTGATTGTTGCGGCCCGCCTTTTTCTTTAACGGAGCAAGCAGCGATTTTTCCGGCTGATCTGTCGTAATTTCCGAGAAATCAAGCACCGTCATGCCGCGACGGCCGTTCGATGTCGGTTTGTACTTCTTGATCGCCATCGGAATGTCCCTCCTTCATCGTTTATGTTACACTTCAAACAGTTCGATCTCTTTGCTGTCCGGCGTCAGCGTGACGATCGCTTTGCGGCGGCGGTTCGTATAGCCGCTGTAGCGGCCGACGCGTTTAAATTTCCCTTTATAGTTCATGATGTTCACTTTGGCTACTTTAACGCCAAAAATTTTCTCGACGGCGTCTTTCACTTCCGTCTTGTTCGCTTTGACGTCGACCTCAAACGTATATTTTTTTTGCCCGATCAAATTCATTGTATTTTCCGTGATGATGGGGCGCTTAATAATGTCGCGGGGGTCTTTCATTATGCAAGCACCTCCTCTACTTTCTCCACGGCCGCCTTCGTAATGACGAGTTTGTCATGGTTGAGCACATCGAGCACATTGATGCCGTTGGCTGCCACCACTTTGACGCCTGGAATGTTGCGCGCCGACAGATATACATTCTCATTCAGCTCGTCGGTCACAATGAGTGCTTTCCGATCCACTGAGAGATTGTTTAAAATTTTGACCATTTCCTTCGTCTTCGGTGCTTCAAGCGACAATTGATCCAATACAACGATGTCGTTTTCGAGCACTTTCGAAGACAATGCCGATTTGATGGCTAAACGGCGAACTTTTTTCGGAAGTTTGTAGCTGTAGCTGCGCGGAACTGGACCAAAGACCGTACCGCCGCCGCGCCATTGCGGAGCGCGAATCGAACCTTGACGGGCGCGTCCTGTCCCTTTTTGGCGCCATGGCTTGCGGCCGCCGCCGCTCACTTCAGCGCGGTTTTTCGTTTTATGCGTTCCTTGACGCATCGAGGCGCGTTGCATAATCACTGCTTCAAACAACACATGCTTATTCGGTTCAATCCCAAAAACGGCGTCGTTCAACTCGATTTCGCCGACCGTCTGACCGTTTTGGTTGTATAATGCTACTTTTGGCATTACGTAGTTCCTCCTTTCTTGGCCGGATGTTATTTCGCCTTCTTCGCCGCTTTCACGGCGCTTTTGACGATGACTAAGCCTTTTCTCGGACCCGGCACATTGCCTTTAATGAGCAGCAAGTTGCGCTCCGGATCCACTTTCACGATTTTCAAGTTTTGGATCGTCACGCGCTCACCGCCCATGCGGCCCGGCAAGTTTTTCGTTTTGAAAACGCGGTTTGGCGCGATGGACCCCATCGAACCCGGACGGCGATGATAACGGGAACCGTGAGCCATTGGTCCACGTGATTGACCGTGGCGTTTGATCGCCCCTTGGAAACCTTTCCCTTTCGAAATGCCCGTGACATCGACAATTTCGCCTTCGCTGAAAATGTCAACTTTCACTTCTTGGCCAACTTCATATTCATCGATGTTGGCGCCGCGGATTTCACGAATGAAGCGCTTAGGTGCCGTGTTAGCTTTGGCAGCATGGCCAATTTGCGGTTTATTGGCGCGTTTTTCGCTAATATCTTCAAAACCTAATTGGATCGCTTCGTAACCGTCGTTTTCGATCGTTTTCTTTTGCAGGACGACATTCGGCGTCGCATGGATGACGGTTACCGGAATCAAATCGCCATTTTCCGCAAATATTTGCGTCATACCGATCTTTCTTCCTAAGATTCCTTTCGTCATGTGTCACACCTCCCAGTCGATCAAAGTTTAATTTCAATATCAACGCCCGACGGCAAATCGAGACGCATTAACGAATCAACCGTTTGCGGAGTCGGGTTGATGATGTCGATCAAACGTTTATGCGTCCGCATTTCGAATTGTTCACGGGAGTCTTTGTACTTATGAACGGCGCGCAAGATCGTATACACCGTTCTTTCCGTCGGCAGCGGGATCGGCCCCGACACTTTTGCCCCGGAACGTTTTGCGGTTTCCACAATTTTCTCCGCCGATTGGTCTAAAATTCGATGATCGTAAGCTTTTAAACGAATGCGAATTTTTTCTTTTGCCATTTGGTTTCCCTCCTTCTTCGCCTATTTTGAAAATAGACTTCTCCACGGAAATTTCCTGCACACCGCCGTGGCAAAGCGGCCGGGTGTGTCAGCAACCTTCCGCTTCATCGCAGTCAAAGACCAACATTTGATATTATACTGGTATGTAAGCAAGATTGCAAGTGATTTCTTTGCTTTTCCCACACTTCTTCTATTATACATAGCCGCCATCCCGTTTTCAACACAGCCGCCAATCTGACGGTCAAGATGGCATCAAAAAAAGGATGTCCATTGCTGGACACCCTTTTTTGCCGTGATTACTCGATGATTTCCGATACAGAGCCAGCGCCGACCGTACGGCCGCCTTCGCGGATTGAGAATTTCGTACCTTCTTCGATCGCGATCGGGGCGATCAGTTCCACCGTCATTTCAACGTTGTCGCCAGGCATAACCATTTCGACGCCTTCCGGAAGCGTGATAATGCCCGTTACGTCCGTCGTACGGAAGTAGAATTGCGGACGGTAGTTCGAGAAGAACGGAGTATGGCGTCCGCCTTCTTCTTTCGTCAGGACGTATACTTGCGCTTTGAATTTCGTGTGCGGCGTGATCGAACCAGGTTTCGCCAATACTTGGCCGCGCTCGACTTCATCACGAGATACGCCGCGGAGAAGCGCACCGATGTTGTCGCCAGCTTCCGCTTGATCGAGAAGTTTGCGGAACATTTCTACACCCGTAACGGTCGTCGTTTTCGGCTCATCCGACAAACCGATGATTTCAACCGGGTCGCCAACTTTCAACGTACCGCGTTCAACACGGCCTGTTGCAACCGTACCGCGGCCCGTGATCGAGAAGACGTCCTCGATTGGCATCATGAACGGTTTGTCCACTTCACGTTGCGGCGTCGGGATGTATTCGTCAACCGCATTCATCAGTTCAATGATTTTTTCTTCCCATTGCGGGTCGCCTTCAAGCGCTTTTAATGCCGAACCTTTGATGACCGGCACTTCATCGCCTGGGAAGTCGTATTCAGAGAGAAGATCGCGAACTTCCATTTCAACAAGTTCAAGCAATTCTTCGTCGTCCACCATGTCGCATTTGTTCAAGAATACAACGATGT
The DNA here is from genome assembly GCF_000691465.1 of Geobacillus sp. CAMR5420. NCBI lineage: Bacteria > Bacillati > Bacillota > Bacilli > Caryophanales > Anoxybacillaceae > Geobacillus > Geobacillus sp. CAMR5420. The sequence goes on along the minus strand of NZ_JHUS01000003.1, from coordinate 31,803 downwards.
ACGGAACACCGACTTGGCGGGAGAGAAGAATGTGTTCGCGCGTTTGCGGCATCGGACCGTCAGCCGCCGAGACAACAAGGATCGCGCCGTCCATTTGCGCCGCGCCCGTGATCATGTTTTTGACGTAGTCAGCGTGGCCCGGGCAGTCAACGTGCGCATAGTGGCGAGCATCTGTTTCATACTCGACGTGCGCCGTCGAAATCGTAATCCCGCGTTCACGCTCTTCCGGAGCAGCGTCGATTTGGTCGTACGCTTTTGCTTCGGCTTTCCCTTGTTTCGCCAAAACCGTCGTGATCGCAGCTGTCAACGTCGTTTTCCCGTGGTCAACGTGGCCGATCGTGCCAATGTTGACGTGCGGTTTCGTGCGCTCAAATTTCGCTTTAGCCATGAGAGATATCCTCCTTAAAAGTAAGATATGAATTTATATGGTTGGGTAAGTATAGGATGCTTGGGAACAAAACGTTCCCAAGTCTTACTTACATAAGTATTTATAGCGAAACTAGCAAGAGAAATCAATTATTCGCCTTTATTTTTTTTGATAATTTCATCGGCGATGTTTTTCGGAACTTCTTCATAGTGGTCAAACACCATCGAGAACGTTCCGCGTCCTTGCGTGTTCGAACGGAGCGATGTCGCATAACCGAACATTTCAGCCAACGGCACCATCGCCCGGACGACTTGGGCGTTGCCGCGCGCTTCCATCCCCTCGATGCGGCCGCGACGGGACGTGATGTCGCCCATGATGTCACCGAGGTACTCTTCAGGGATGACGACTTCGACTTTCATGATCGGTTCCAAAAGAACCGGATCGCACTTCGTCGCGGCGTTTTTCAATGCCAAGGAAGCAGCGATTTTGAATGCCATTTCGCTCGAGTCGACATCGTGGTACGATCCGTCAAACAGTTTCGCTTTAATGTCGACAACCGGATAGCCGGCTAAGACGCCGTTTTGCATCGCTTCTTCCAATCCAGCTTGGACGGCCGGCACATACTCTTTCGGAACAACCCCACCGACGATGGCGTTCTCGAATTCGAAGCCTTTGCCGCGCTCGTTCGGCGAGAATTCGATCCAAACGTGGCCGTATTGACCGCGGCCGCCGGATTGACGGATGAATTTGCCTTCGACTTGCGCCGATTTGCGGAACGTTTCGCGGTAGGCAACTTGCGGCGCCCCGACGTTCGCTTCGACTTTGAACTCGCGGCGCATCCGGTCGACGATGATGTCAAGATGCAACTCGCCCATTCCGGAGATGATCGTTTGTCCCGTTTCCGGGTCGGTGTGAGCGCGGAAAGTCGGGTCTTCTTCTTGCAATTTTTGCAGCGCTTGGCTCATTTTGTCTTGATCGGCTTTCGACTTCGGCTCGATTGCCACCGAAATGACCGGTTCTGGGAATTGCATCGACTCTAAAATGACAGGATGCTTCTCATCACATAGAGTATCACCGGTCGTCGTATCTTTTAAACCTACCGCTGCGGCAATATCACCGGCATAGACTTTCGAAATTTCTTGACGGTGGTTCGCGTGCATTTGCAACAAGCGGCCGATCCGTTCGCGCTTCCCTTTCGTCGTGTTCATCACATATGAACCGGAATCAAGCGTTCCAGAGTAGACGCGAATAAACGTCAATTTCCCGACATACGGGTCAGTCATGATTTTAAATGCCAAAGCGGCAAACGGAGCGTCATCGCTTGCTTCACGTGTCACTTCTTCTTCGGTATCCGGAACGACGCCGCGAATCGCCGGGATGTCAACCGGAGACGGCAAGTAGTCGACAACGCCGTCAAGAAGCAGCTGAACACCTTTGTTTTTGAATGCCGAACCGCAGAAGACCGGGAAGAATTCAACGCTGATCGTCGCTTTGCGGATCGCGGCCTTCAGCTCTTCCGTCGTGATTTCTTCCCCTTCCAAATATTTCATCATTAATTCTTCGTCCAGCTCAGCGACCGCCTCAATCAGCTTGTTATGGTACTCTTCTGCCATATCGCGGTATTCTTCCGGAATGTCAATGCGCTCAATGTTTTTGCCAAGCTCATCATGGTAATGGTACGCGCACATTTCAACCAAGTCGATAATGCCGGAGAATTGATCTTCAGCGCCGATCGGCAGTTGCACCGGATGGGCGTTCGCTTGCAGGCGGTCATGGAGCGTTTTCACCGAATACAAGAAATCGGCGCCGATTTTATCCATTTTGTTGACGAACACGATCCGTGGGACGCCATATGTCGTCGCTTGGCGCCAAACGGTTTCCGTTTGCGGTTCAACACCCGATTGCGCGTCTAAGACTGTGATGGCCCCGTCCAATACGCGCAACGAACGCTCAACCTCGACCGTAAAGTCGACGTGCCCCGGCGTGTCGATGATGTTGATGCGATGGCCTTTCCATTGCGCCGTTGTCGCCGCCGACGTGATCGTAATTCCGCGCTCTTGTTCTTGTTCCATCCAGTCCATCGTTGCCGCACCTTCATGCACTTCCCCGATTTTATGAACGCGGCCGGTATAGAACAAGATCCGTTCAGTCGTCGTCGTTTTCCCGGCGTCAATGTGCGCCATAATCCCTATGTTGCGAGTCTTTTCCAAGGAGAACTCTCTTGCCATAGTGGTTATTTTCTCCTTCCTTCAAATATGAAATATAAGTAGATGGCGCCGCCATCGATGGCGCAATCCCCTTGTCTTTGAAGTTGTCCCACGCGCGACCGGAAAGGCCGCAATATATAGGAAGATAGGTGAATAGGCAACCGCAGTGCCTCCTCACCTATTTCCTTTAGGCGACGCTCCTTACCAGCGGTAATGGGCAAACGCGCGGTTCGCTTCAGCCATTTTATGTGTATCTTCGCGTTTTTTCACCGCTGCACCCGTGTTGTTGGCAGCGTCCATAATTTCATTTGCCAAGCGCTCTTCCATCGTTTTTTCGTTGCGAAGACGTGCATATTGCACGAGCCAGCGCAAACCGAGAGAAACGCGGCGGTCCGGACGAACCTCGACCGGAACTTGGTAGTTCGCCCCACCAACGCGGCGAGCGCGCACTTCCAACACCGGCATAACGTTTTTCAACGCTTGCTCAAACACTTCCATTGGATCTTTACCCGTGCGCTCACGGATAATATCAAACGCGGTGTAAAGAATTTTTTGCGCTTTTGATTTTTTGCCGTCGATCATAATTTTATTGATCAAACGGGTAACAAGCTTCGAATTGTAAATTGGATCTGGCAGTACGTCACGTTTAGCAACAGGGCCTCTACGTGGCATAGTGTTTCCTCCCTTCAGGAAAACATTCTCTTCATTTCATTATTTTTTCGCTGCTTTTGGTTTTTTCGCGCCGTATTTCGAACGACCTTGCATCCGGTTCGCTACGCCTGCAGCATCCAGCGCCCCACGGATGATATGGTAGCGTACCCCCGGCAAGTCTTTGACACGTCCGCCGCGGATGAGCACAACGCTGTGTTCTTGCAAGTTATGGCCGATCCCCGGAATGTACGCCGTAACTTCAATCCCATTTGTCAAGCGGACACGGGCGTATTTCCGCAACGCCGAGTTCGGTTTTTTCGGCGTCATCGTGCCGACACGCGTGCAAACGCCGCGTTTTTGCGGAGACGACACATTCGTTTGCTCTTTTTTGAAGCTGTTATACCCTTTGTTCAACGCAGGGGATTTCGATTTAACGACTTTTTTCTCGCGTCCTTTGCGGACCAATTGGTTGATTGTAGGCATGAAAAGATCCTCCTTTCGCATGCATCGTTTAAGCCCACATATCCAGGTGGTTCATCGTTTATGCAAATAAAGGTTTTAGGGGAGAAAGGCAAAACGTTACCGAAGGATCGCCACCGCGGCCGCACCGACTTGGATTTTGCACGCCTTGCCAAGCTTTTTCATCGAATCGACTTTTGTGACCGGCACGTTTGCCTCATTGGCGGCGGCGGTCACTTTTTCGATGATCGGCAAGTCGGCATCCTCCGCCACGATCACTTCCGCTGCTTTCCCTTCCTTTAAAGCCCTTATCGTTTGTTTGGTTCCAATGACAATTTTTCCAGCCTGTAATACTTTTTCATAAGACATGTAACATATCCTCCAAAGTACCAGGTTGTTGGAACACCTTTATTAGACTACCATTTTCTTTGTCGATTGTCAACTGGATTTTTCATTAGATGATGGCCGGCCAAGGAGCGCCTTAGCCGGCCGCTTGGCTCGCGTTATTTGGACGACACCGTGTCGCTAGCCGTTTCCTTTTTGACGGCCGGCTTCACTTTCCGGTAGCGGGCCATACCGGTTCCAGCCGGGACGAGTTTGCCGATAATGACGTTTTCCTTCAAGCCAAGCAGTTCATCACGTTTTCCTTTGATGGCCGCATCCGTCAAGACGCGCGTCGTTTCTTGGAACGAAGCAGCCGACAAGAACGAATCCGTCTCAAGCGACGCTTTCGTGATGCCGAGCAACACCTGGCGGGCCGTCGCCGGCCGTTTCCCTTCGCGAAGAGCTTTGGCGTTGACATCCGTAAACTGGTGGACATCCAACAGCGTGCCCGGCAGCACATCGGTGTCGCCGGCATCGATGACGCGCACTTTGCGCAGCATTTGCCGCACCATGACCTCGATATGCTTATCGCTGATTTCCACCCCTTGCATCCGGTACACTTTTTGCACTTCACGAAGCAAGTACTCTTGAACGGATGTAATATCGCGCACGCGCAACAACTGTTTCGGGTCGACCGAGCCTTCTGTCAGCTCTTGGCCGCGTTCGACGCGCTGACCTTCTTCGACTTTCAGCCGCGCGTTGTACGGCGCTACATATGTCCGCGTTTCAACCTCACCTTGCACGACAACTTCATATTGGTTGTCACGCGTTTTGTTAATCGAGATGACCGTGCCGTCAATTTCCGAAATGACCGCTTGCCCTTTCGGGTTGCGCGCTTCAAACAGCTCTTGCACCCGCGGCAAACCTTGAGTGATATCGTCGCCGGCGACGCCGCCTGTATGGAACGTCCGCATTGTCAGCTGCGTGCCCGGCTCGCCGATCGACTGAGCGGCGATAATGCCGACGGCTTCGCCAACTTCGACGTCCATGCCGGTCGCCATGTTGCGGCCGTAACATTTTTTGCAGACGCCATGGCGCGTGTTGCAGGCGAATACGGAGCGAATCCATACTTCCGTAATGCCGGCTTTCATGATCTCATTGGCGATATCTTCGGTGATCATCTCGTCTTTGCGGACGATCACTTCGCCCGTTTCCGGATGGCGCACCGTTTTGTGCGCATAGCGGCCGACAAGCCGCTCTTCAAGCTTGACGACAACTTCCGTGCCATCCGTCAGCGCCCGCGCCAAAATGCCGCGGTCGGTGCCGCAATCTTCTTCGCGGACGATGACGTCTTGGGCCACGTCGACAAGGCGGCGCGTGAGATAGCCTGAGTCGGCCGTTTTGAGCGCCGTATCCGCCAATCCTTTTCGCGCGCCGTGCGTCGAGATAAAGTATTCCAACACCGTCAAGCCTTCGCGGAACGACGACTTGATCGGCAGCTCAATGATCCGGCCGGCCGGGTTGGCCATCAAACCGCGCATCCCCGCAAGCTGCGTAAAGTTCGACGCGTTCCCGCGCGCTCCGGAATCGCTCATCATAAAGATCGGGTTGCGTTTATCAAGCGACTTCATCAACCGGTCTTGAATTTTGTCTTTCGCCGCGCTCCAGATGGAGATGACGCGCTCGTACCGCTCTTCGTCGGTAATCAACCCGCGGCGGAACTGCTTCAAAACCGTATCGACTTTCGCTTGCGCTTCATCCAAAATTTCTTGTTTTTCCGGCAGGACGACGATATCGGCCACGCCGATCGTGATGCCGGCCTTCGTCGAATATTGGAAGCCAAGGTCTTTCATGCGGTCGAGCATCTTCGATGTTTCGGTGATTTTGAACCGTTTGAACACTTCAGCGATAATTTGCCCGAGCACTTTTTTCTTAAACGGCGGCACGAGTTCGCGCTTGCGAATTTCTTCGCGCACGTTGACCCCTTTGTCAAGGAAGTACTTGTCCGGCGTCCGCCCTTCAATGTTTTCCGTCGTCGGCTCGTTGATGTACGGGAACGAATTCGGCAAAATTTCGTTGAAAATGAGCTTGCCGACGGTCGTTAAGAGCAACTTGTTGTTTTGCTCTTCGGTAAACGTTTCGTTTTTCAGCGAACCGGCATGAATGGCAATGCGCGAATGGAGATGGACGTAGCCGTTATGGTAAGCAAGCAGCGCCTCGTCCGTGTCTTTGAACACCATGCCTTCGCCGATGGCTCCCTCGCGCTCCATCGTCAAGTAGTAGTTGCCCAACACCATGTCTTGTGATGGTGTCACGACCGGCTTCCCATCTTTCGGGTTCAAAATGTTTTGCGCCGCCAACATCAACAAGCGCGCTTCGGCTTGCGCCTCAGCTGACAGCGGCACGTGCACCGCCATTTGGTCGCCGTCAAAGTCAGCGTTGTACGCCGTGCAAACAAGCGGATGAAGACGGATCGCCCGCCCTTCCACAAGCGTTGGTTCAAACGCCTGAATGCCGAGACGGTGCAGCGTCGGGGCGCGGTTTAACAGCACCGGATGTTCTTTAATGACATCTTCCAGCACATCCCATACTTCCGGATGGACGCGCTCGATTTTCCGTTTCGCGCTTTTAATGTTGTGCGCCAAGCCCCGCTCGACAAGCTCCTTCATAACAAACGGCTTGAACAACTCTAGCGCCATTTCTTTCGGCAAGCCGCATTGATACATTTTCAAGTTCGGGCCGACGACGATGACGGAACGGCCGGAATAGTCCACGCGCTTGCCGAGCAAGTTTTGCCGAAAGCGGCCTTGCTTCCCTTTCAGCATATGAGAAAGCGATTTTAACGGACGGTTCCCCGGACCGGTCACCGGACGGCCGCGGCGGCCGTTATCGATCAAAGCATCAACCGCCTCTTGCAGCATCCGCTTCTCATTTTGGACGATAATGTTCGGCGCACCGAGATCAAGCAGCCGTTTCAGCCGGTTGTTGCGGTTGATGACGCGGCGGTACAAATCGTTCAAATCCGATGTTGCAAACCGCCCGCCGTCAAGCTGAACCATCGGGCGCAACTCCGGCGGAATGACCGGCAGTACATCAAGCACCATCCATGCCGGATCGTTCCCTGAACTGCGGAACGCTTCAAGCACTTCAAGCCGCTTAATGATGCGGGCGCGCCGTTGCCCTTGCGCCGTTTTCAGCTCTTCTTTCAGCGCGGCCACCTCTTTATCCAAATCAATGTCTTGGAGCAGCTTTTTGATCGCCTCCGCCCCCATCGACGCTTGGAACGATTGACCGTACTTCTCGCGATAGGCGCGGTATTCCTTTTCCGACAACAGCTGCTTTTTCTCAAGCGGCGTATCACCCGGGTCGGTGACGACATAGGATGCAAAATAAATGACCTCTTCGAGCGCCCGCGGCGACATGTCAAGAACCAATCCCATCCGGCTCGGGATGCCTTTGAAATACCAGATGTGCGAAACCGGGGCGGCGAGCTCAATATGGCCCATCCGTTCGCGGCGGACTTTCGAGCGCGTCACTTCGACGCCGCAGCGGTCGCAGACGACGCCTTTGTAGCGAACGCGTTTATATTTGCCGCAATGGCATTCCCAGTCTTTCGTCGGACCGAAAATGCGCTCGCAAAACAAGCCGTCTTTTTCCGGCTTTAACGTCCGATAGTTGATTGTCTCCGGCTTTTTGACTTCGCCATACGACCAAGAACGAATTTTCTCCGGGGAAGCGAGCCCAATTTTCATGTACTCAAACTTATTGACATCTAGCAAGGGGTATACCTCCCTTTTTGATCCGTCGGTTTTCCGTTCGCTCAAGCGGCCAATGGCGGGGAACAGCTCCCCGCCTGGCCGTTATGGCCGGTTTATTCTTTCGTCACCGCATCTTTCTCTTCGCCGGCTTCTTCCCGTTCGGCCGGTTTGACGTCCACCATGATGGCATCCGGTGCATGGTCATCATCATCATCAAAGTTTTCCATGTTCACTTCTTGTTCATCGCTCGTCAAAATCGTGACGTCCATGCCCAAGCTTTGCAGCTCTTTGATCAACACTTTAAACGACTCCGGCACACCCGGCTCCGGAATGTTTTCTCCTTTGACGATCGCCTCGTACGTTTTGACACGGCCGACGACATCGTCGGACTTGACGGTCAAAATTTCTTGCAGCGTGTATGCCGCCCCATACGCCTCAAGCGCCCATACTTCCATCTCACCAAAGCGCTGGCCGCCGAACTGCGCCTTGCCGCCGAGCGGCTGTTGAGTGACGAGTGAGTACGGGCCGGTGGAACGGGCATGAAGCTTGTCGTCGACCATGTGGGCGAGCTTGATCATGTACATGATCCCAACCGACACGCGGTTATCAAACGGTTCACCCGTCCGTCCGTCATACAGCACCGTTTTTGCATCGCGCGCTAGACCTGCCTCTTCGAGGATGTTCCAAACGTCTTCCTCCGTCGCCCCGTCAAAGACCGGGGAGGCGATGTGCAGGCCGAGTTTTTTCGCCGCCATGCCAAGGTGCAGCTCAAATACTTGCCCGATGTTCATCCGCGACGGAACGCCGAGTGGGTTTAACATGATGTCAATCGGCGTGCCATCCGGCAAGAAGGGCATATCTTCCTCCGGCAAAATGCGGGAAATAACCCCTTTGTTTCCGTGGCGGCCTGCCATTTTGTCGCCCTCGGAAATTTTCCGCTTTTGCACAATATAGACGCGCACTAGTTGATTGACACCCGGCGGAAGCTCGTCGCCGTCTTCGCGGTTGAACACTTTCACGTCAAGGACGATGCCGCCGCCGCCGTGCGGGACGCGCAACGACGTATCACGCACCTCGCGCGCTTTTTCGCCGAAGATCGCGTGCAAAAGCCGCTCTTCCGCCGTCAACTCGGTCATTCCTTTTGGCGTCACTTTGCCGACGAGCAAGTCGCCGTCTTTGACTTCTGCGCCGATGCGGACGATGCCGCGTTCATCCAAGTTTTTCAGCGCATCCTCGCCGACGTTTGGAATGTCGCGCGTAATTTCTTCCGGACCGAGTTTCGTATCGCGCGATTCGGCTTCATACTCTTCAATATGAATTGATGTATACACGTCTTCTTTGACGAGCCGTTCGCTCATGATGATCGCGTCTTCGTAGTTGTAACCGTCCCATGTCATAAAAGCGACAAGCACATTGCGGCCAAGCGCCAATTCGCCCTTATCCATCGACGGGCCATCGGCCAAAATTTCGCCCTTCTCAACGATATCGCCTTTTTTCACGATCGGCCGCTGGTTGTAGCACGTGCCTTGGTTCGAACGAACGAATTTCAGCAACCGATATTTATCTAGATCACCCTTGACTTCTTTGCCGTCCACTTCAATCAGCCGACGCACCCAAATTTCCTTTGCTTCGACGCGCTCGACGATGCCGCGGTGCTTGCAAATGACCGCTGCGCCCGAGTCTTTCGCCGAAACATACTCCATCCCCGTGCCAACGATCGGCGCTTCGGGTTCCAACAGCGGCACGGCTTGCCGCTGCATGTTCGCTCCCATCAGCGCGCGGTTCGAGTCGTCATTTTCCAAAAATGGGATGCACGCCGTCGCTGCCGAGACGACTTGCTTCGGCGAAACGTCCATGTAGTCGACGCGATCGCGCTTGACGACGATGTTCTCGCCGCGGAAACGGGCGACAACGTTTTCTTCAAGGAACGTGCCGTCCTCCGCAAGCGGTACGTTCGCCTGCGCTACAACGTAATTGTCCTCTTCATCGGCTGTCAAATAATCGATTTGGTCCGTCACCCGCCCTGTTTCCGGATCGACGCGCCGGTATGGCGTTTCAATAAAGCCGAACTTGTTCACTTTCGCGTAAGTGGACAGCGAGTTGATGAGTCCGATGTTCGGACCTTCCGGCGTTTCAATCGGACACATCCGCCCGTAGTGCGAATAGTGAACGTCGCGCACCTCAAACCCAGCGCGCTCACGTGTCAATCCGCCAGGGCCAAGCGCGGACAGACGCCGCTTGTGCGTCAGTTCGGCCAATGGGTTCGTTTGATCCATGAACTGTGACAGCTGCGAGCTGCCGAAAAACTCTTTGATCGCCGCGATCACTGGGCGGATGTTGATCAGCTGCTGCGGCGTAATCGTGTTCGTATCTTGGATCGACATGCGCTCGCGCACGACGCGCTCCATGCGCGACAGGCCGATGCGGAATTGGTTTTGCAATAGTTCGCCGACCGAACGGAGGCGGCGGTTGCCTAAATGGTCGATGTCATCCGTATCGCCGACGCCGTGGAGCAAGTTGAAGAAATAGCTGATCGACGCAATGATGTCAGCCGGTGTAATATGTTTGACATCCTCGGCGATGAAGCCGTTGCCGATGACGTTGATCACTTTTTCGCCATCCGGGTCATTCGGGGCATAAATTTTGATCGTTTGCACCGAAATGTCCCCGTCCACCACCCCTTCGGCCGGGCGGTATGTCTGTAAGCCGACCCCTTTTTCCAAATACGGGAGCAGGCGATTCAGCGTTCGGCGGTCGATCATCGCTCCAGCTTCGGCGATGACTTCCTTGGTTTCGGGATCAATGATCGTTTCCGCGAGCCGCTGATTGAACAGGCGGTTTTTAATATGAAGTTTTTTATTGATTTTATAACGGCCTACGCTCGCCAAGTCATAGCGCTTCGGATCAAAAAAGCGCGACGCCAGCAAATTTTTCGCATTCTCAAGCGTCGGCGGCTCTCCCGGACGAAGACGCTCGTAAATTTCAATCAACGCTTTTTCCGTGCTGTCGGTATTATCTTTTTCAAGCGTATTGCGCAAGTATTCGTTGTCGCCGAGCAGATCGATGATTTCTTGGTCGGAGCTGAACCCAAGCGCACGGAGAAGCACCGTAACGGGCAGTTTACGGGTGCGGTCGATGCGAACGTAAACGACGTCTTTCGCATCGGTTTCATATTCAAGCCATGCGCCGCGGTTCGGAATCACTGTCGCCGAGTAGCCGCGTTTGCCGTTTTTATCAACTTTGTCGCTGTAATAGACGCTTGGCGAACGGACGAGCTGGGAAACAATGACGCGTTCCGCCCCATTGATAATAAACGTTCCGGTTTCCGTCATGAGCGGAAAATCGCCCATAAACACGTCTTGTTCTTTCACTTCGCCCGTTTCTTTATTAATCAAGCGAACTTTGACGCGAAGCGGCGCCGCATATGTAACGTCGCGTTCTTTCGCCTCTTCGACCGTATATTTCGGTTCTCCTAAACTATAGTCGATAAATTCAAGCGAGAGATTGCCGGAAAAGTCTTCAATCGGGGAAATTTCCCTAAACATTTCCCGCAGCCCTTCATCGAGAAACCATTGGTAGGAGGACGTTTGAATTTCGATCAAGTTCGGCAATTCCAGCACTTCGCTGATGCGTGCATAGCTTCTGCGTTGGCGGTGTCGCCCGTATTGAACTAGTCGGCCTGTCAAGAGTGATTCACCCCTCAAATGTAGACATTAGTGAAAACCGGAACCGGAACAGCTCCATCATCCGCTCTGCTCAGCAATCAATGCCTTCAAGGCGGACTGGCCGCTCCGTCATTCCGGGGCAAAGCACTAGGCATGCATGCGGCCGGCCCCCGCCATCCGGGCGGAAACGGCTTCGTTGCGTGCACCGCCGTTTCATTTAGGGGATTTAACACGCTCCCGGCGCGAGGAAACCAGGCGTTGAGTTGAATGGAGAAAAAAAGAAAATGGTTTCTATTCCAATAGAAAACCATATGGTTCGTTGTTTATTGATTTTATCATTGTTTCCATTACGTCCAAAATTATACGTCATCCCCTCTGCACGGGAAATGTGCATATTTAGCATTTTATAATGCTACCACAATAAAAAAACGGTGTCAACATTTTTTCGCCTTTATGATATAATATCCTTTTTTCTTCGCGACGACTTCTACAGCAGGAAAGCATTCGTTCAGCTTTTGCAAGGCCGATGGGGCGCCTTGCTTTTTTTGAATGACGACCCATAGCTCGCCATGATCGAGCAGATAATCGCGGCTTTGTTCAAAAATCGCGTAAACGACCCGTTTGCCAGCCCGGATCGGCGGATTGGTGACGACCGCTGCAAATCGCTGTTCTCCGACTTCCGAAAAAAGATCGCTTTTGTAAATCACCGCATTGTCAATCCCGTTTGCCTGCTTGTTTTCCTGCGCCAGTTCGAGCGCCCGCTCGTTGACATCAATCATGTGAACGCGCCGGTTTGGAAACGATTTGGCCAAGGCAAGCCCGATCGGCCCATATCCGCAGCCGACATCCAACAAATCCCCAGCCACTCCCGGCTCCTCGAACGTTTCAATTAACAGGCGTGTGCCAAAGTCGACTTCGCGCTTTGAAAACACTCCGCTGTCGGTCGTAAAGCGGAATTCATGCCCCCGCAACACGTACGTCCACGTTTGCGGGTTTCGCTCCGACGTCGGATTGACTGAGTAATAATGCTCGCTCATCATCATCCCCTCCTCCTTGTCGACAGGCTGCACTGCCTTCCGTATATATAGTGTAACAAAAAAGAGGCCGTCCCTTGCTTCGGGCAAGCCTCTTTTTTCAATGGCGCAGCCATTACTTGATTTCGACTTTCGCGCCAGCTTCTTCGAGTTTTGCTTTGATTTCTTCTGCTTCTTCTTTCGCAATGCCTTCTTTGATCGGCTTCGGGGTGTTGTCGACCAAGTCTTTCGCTTCTTTCAGGCCGAGGCCAGTGATTTCGCGAACGACTTTGATGACTTTGATTTTTTGCGCGCCGGCGTCGGCAAGAATGACGTCGAATTCCGTTTTTTCTGCCGCTGCTTCAGCGCCAGCTGCTGCGCCGCCCGCGACAACAACCGGAGCCGCAGCTGTTACGCCGAATTCTTCCTCGATCGCTTTCACCAATTCGTTTAATTCCAATACGGTCATATTTTTCACTGCTTCAATGATTTGTTCTTTCGTCATCACAACTTCCTCCTTTGTTTTCTGAATGATTGTTAAGCACATATCGATGCGCCATTACGCGCCTTGTTCCTCTTGCTTGTCAGCCACCGCTTTAATCGCAAGCGCAAAGTTGCGGATCGGGGCTTGAAGAACGCTAAGCAACATCGAAAGCAACCCTTCGCGGGACGGGAGTTTCGCCAACGCATCGATTTCTTCTTTGCTGGCGATGTTCCCTTCGATGACGCCGCCTTTGATTTCCAATGCTTCATGCGTTTTCGCAAACTCGCTTAAAATTTTTGCCGGCGCCACGACATCTTCATTGCTGAAGGCGATGGCATTTGGACCGGTGAACACTTCATCCAGTCCTTCCAAGCCGACTTCCGCGAGCGCCCGGCGGGTCAAGGTGTTTTTGTACACTTTAAACTCGACGCCTGCCTCGCGCAGCTGTTTGCGCAACTCGGTCATTTCCGCCACGTTCAAGCCGCGGTAATCAACGATGACGGTTGCCTTGCTGGCCCGGAATTTGTCTGCGATTTCCGCGACCACTTGTTTTTTCAGTTCAATCGCGCTCGACACGTCCTGCACCTCCTGTAAGGAAAATGAGAGAATACCACTTATACCGTCTGCTCAATAAAAAACCTCCATGCCGCGTAGACATGGAGGTGTCGTTCAACGCACCGCCGCTCGTCCCCGACGCAGGGCGCGCTGTTCTATCGTCCACATACCTCGGTAGGAAATTAAGCCTCAAACAGGCACCTACTGTCTACGGTACAAATGATATTCATTTGTTCAGCCAAATGGCATTTTAACAGACGGACAAACAAAAGTCAACGGTTATTGTGCAACAGCAACCGTGGACGGGTCAACCTTGATGCCAGGGCCCATTGTCGATGTAATCGTGACGTTTTTCACGTACGTCCCTTTTGCCGCCGCCGGTTTGGCTTTCAAAATTGCTTCATAGACGGCCGCGAAGTTTTCAGCCAATTTCTCGTTGTCAAACGACACTTTGCCGATCGGAACGTGGATGTTGCCCGCTTTGTCGACGCGGTATTCCACTTTACCAGCCTTGATTTCCTGCACCGCTTTTGCTACGTCAAACGTGACTGTTCCGGTTTTCGGGTTTGGCATCAACCCTTTCGGCCCTAAAATGCGGCCGAGTTTCCCGACTTCACCCATCATGTCCGGCGTAGCAACAACGACATCAAAGTCAAACCAACCTTGCTGGATTTTGTTGATATATTCTGTATCGCCGACATAGTCAGCGCCAGCCGCTTCTGCTTCTTTCGCTTTTTCCCCTTTCGCGAACACCAACACGCGCGCCACTTTCCCTGTGCCGTGCGGCAGGACGACGGCGCCGCGAATTTGTTGGTCCGCTTTTTTCGGGTCGACGCCCAAACGGAACGCCACTTCCACCGTGGCATCGAATTTCGCGATGTTCGTTTTTTTCACGAGCTCGATTGCTTCAGCAATCGGGTATGCTTTGGAGCGGTCGACGAGCTTCAATGCTTCTAAGTATTTCTTTCCTCTTTTCGGCATGTGAAAAATCCTCCTCGATTGTGGTTTTAGCGGAAAAACCTCCCACATTGAACGTTCTTCGCTTCTTTCGAAAACGAAGAAGCGGACGGATGCCCATTCATCGGGCCCGTCTTGCTGTTTTTGTTCATGGAGAGAGAGGTTGCCCAATGACGCAACCTCCCCTACAAACGACGCACCGGCTTTAGTCTTCAATCACAATGCCCATGCTGCGGGCCGTGCCTTCGATCATGCGCATGGCCGCCTCAATGCTCGCCGCATTCAAATCCGGCATTTTCAGCTCAGCGATCTCACGTACTTTGTCGCGTTTAATTGTCGCCACTTTGTTGCGGTTCGGTTCGCCGGAGCCCGATTCAATGCCCGCCGCTTTTTTCAGCAATACAGCGGCTGGCGGCGTTTTCGTGATGAATGTAAATGAACGGTCTTCAAAAACCGTAATTTCAACCGGAATGATCAACCCTGCTTGGTCCGCCGTGCGGGCATTAAACTCTTTGCAAAACGCCATAATATTGACACCGGCTTGACCCAACGCAGGACCTACTGGCGGCGCCGGATTCGCTTTCCCTGCAGGAATTTGCAGTTTGACGACCTTGATTACTTTTTTCGCCACGAGACACACCTCCTTAAGTCCGTGATGTGGTATTAGGGATTGCCCCTCCCACTCATCCGGCTCCGGTCTACTGAGCCGTTTTCCTATCTCCCGTTCAGTTGAGAGGATCAGCGTAAAAACAAAACGGCTCCCTTATACAAGTGTATAAGTTCACCGCCATATGTCTCCGTTTAAGAGACATACTGACTTTAAAATAGTATCACTTTTCCCTATCAATTGCAAGTTCTTTATCCATTAGATTTTTTCTATTTGCGAAAACTCAAGCTCCACCCGTGTTTCACGCCCAAACATATCGACAAGCAGCTTCACTTTATGTTTATCCGGGTCAATCGCTTCAATTTTCCCTGTAAAGTTCGCAAACGGACCTTCTTTGATCCGCACCGTTTCATTTACCTCATAGTCTACGTCAACCTCGGCAAGCGGCATGCCCATCCGCTTCAAGATCATTTTTACTTCTTCCTCCATAAGCGGCGTCGGTTTCGAACCAGCTCCGCTTGAGCCGACAAATCCAGTGACGCCCGGCGTGTTGCGCACGACATACCATGAGTCATCCGTCATGACCATCTCAACGAGCACATAGCCAGGGAACACTTTCTTTTTCGTCGTTTTCCGTTTTCCGTTTTTGACGTCCGTCTCCGTCTCTTCCGGAACGACGACGCGAAAAATTTTATCTTGCATTCCCATCGATTCGACGCGTTTTTCCAAATTGGCTTTCACTTTGTTTTCATATCCCGAATATGTATGGACAACATACCAGTTTTTCTCCATCAACAAGCCTCCCCAAGGCGGTTTTCGTTTTGTTTTTTGCGCAAAACAAAAACCCGTTGCCGGGTTCCATACGCGCACGATTATCTTTCATTATAACATATCCTTCGTCCGCTTATTCAAACACGAGGCGAATCAACTCAGAAATGCCGAGGTCCACAACGGCAAAAAAGACGGTGAAAAACGCCACCGTGGCCAACACGACCGCCGTGTAGTTCACTAACTCCTTCCGGTTTGGCCAACTCACTTTTTTCAGCTCGCGTACGACTTCTTTTAAAAAGTTGATTACTCGCTGCATCACTCGTACCTCCATCATCGTTCAAAACTATCTCCACCGTCTATTTCGTTTCACGATGGATTGTATGTTTGTTGCATGTTGAGCAAAACTTGTTGGCCATAAGGCGCTCACCAAGGCGACGTATCTGTTTTGCTGCCGTATAGTTTCGGCTTCCGCACTGCACGCAAGCCAGCGTCACTTTTTGGCGCATCAGCATTCCACCGTTCCTGCGAGATGTCCATAAAAATTTATCATATTGGCTGTTTCGCTGTCAATGACATCTTTTGATGCGGCGTTGCGATGCTATAAACTGATCTCGCGGTATTCCAAATATTTCTCGAGCTTCCGCTTGACGCGTTGCAACGCGTTGTCGATCGACTTGACATGGCGGTTCAGCTCTTCGGAAATTTCCTGGTATGAGCGTCCATCCAAATACAAAGCGAGCACTTTCCGCTCGAGGTCGCTGAGCAGTTCCGCCATCTTTAGTTCAATATCATCGACTTCCTCGCGGTTGACAATCAATTGTTCCGGGTCCGTCACCTGCGTGCCGGACAACACATCCATCAGCGTCCGGTCAGATTCATCGTCATAAATCGGCTTATCCAAGGAAACGTAAGAGTTGAGCGGAATATGCTTTTGGCGGGTCGCCGTTTTAATCGCGGTAATCATTTGCCTTGTGATGCAAAGTTCTGCAAACGCTTTAAATGAGGAAAGCTTGTCCCCCTTAAAATCACGGACGGCCTTATACAGACCGATCATTCCTTCCTGCACGATATCTTCCCGATCAGCTCCGACTAAAAAATAGGAGCGAGCTTTGGCGCGCACAAAGTTTTGATATTTATGGATTAAAAAATCAAGTGCTTCCCCATCCCCTTCGTGAACGAGCGCAACAAGCTGCTCATCGTCCAGCTGATGATAACCTTTCCCTTTCATTGCTTTCAAGCATTCCCCCACGCTGATCCCCCCGACCGCATCAATCGCTAACATGTATTATACAGGACAAATTTTTACAGCGTCAACCGCTCATTTTTCTCCTCTTCGCCATTTTTCAAAAATTTCAGCAATTCTATCATTTAGCGGAACTTTGGAGATCGGAGTGCGCTGCCGCATCGCTTTTACTTTTTGGGAAATGTCCCGCTCAACCGTCTCGACTTCATCCAATAGCTCGCGCGCCGACTTGCGCAGGGCGCCTTGGCCGAACACCGTCCATTGTTCGGTGTAGTCGGAGGTAGCGACATACACTTTTGTGCGCGCATTCATCAATGTTTTCGCCAACCGTTCAATTCGCTCATCGGCCGTCTCATGTTCCTTTGTAAAAATGACATCGACGTCGTAATGTTTATACTTTTTCTCGTTTCCTTGCACGAGGTGGGCATCGAATACGATCACGACATGGTCCCCGGTGAATCCTTTGTAGTCAGCCATTTTTTCAATCAATAAATCCCTTGCCGCTGCCAGATCGCCCTCTTCTTTCAGCCGGCGCAGCTCCGGCCAAGCACCGATGATGTTATAGCCGTCGACAATCAAAATGTTCATTCGCTATTCTCCCAACGGATACCGCTTCCGGTACACCTCGTACATGAGCAGGCTGGCGGCGACAGAGGCATTGAGTGAGGTGACATGGCCGCGCATCGGCAACCGGAACAAGAAATCGCACTTTTCAAGCACTAGGCGGCTGATCCCTTTTCCTTCGCTCCCGATGACGAGCGCCAACGGCATCGTGCCATCGAGCGAGCGGTAGTCGTCTTGAGCCGATGCATCCGTTCCGGCTACCCACACTCCGCGCTCTTTCAGCTCGTCAATCGTCCGCGCCAAGTTTGTCACACGCGCGACCGGAACGTGCTCAATCGCCCCGGTCGACGCCTTCGCCACCGTTTGGGTCAGCCCGACCGAACGCCGCTTCGGAATAATGAGGCCGTGCGCCCCGACCGCATCAGCGGTGCGCATGATGGCCCCTAAATTATGCGGATCCTCAAGCTCGTCCAAGATGAGAAAAAACGGCGCCTCGCCCCGCTCGGCGGCGCGAGCGAACAAGTCATCGATTTCATAGTAGCGGTAAGCCGCCGCCTGAGCGATCACCCCTTGATGAGCTCCTTCAGCCATCTGATCAAGCTTGCGCTTCGGGACATATTGGACGAGCACGCCCCGCCGCTTTGCCCATTCAAGCACAGGTTCGACGGTATGGCGCTGCGCCCCTTCCGCGATCCAAATTTTATTGATGTCGCGCCCGGCTTTGAGCGCTTCAATGACCGGATTTTTGCCGATAATGTAGTCCATCATTCCAACGCCCTTTCTTCCCTTTCAATAATGGCAAACGAACGGCCGATCAGCTCATCAACCCGCTTTTCATTATTAACCAAAAAATGATAACCGATGAGCGCCTCAAAGGCCGTGCTATGCCGGTATGTTTGTACATCCGTATTTTTCGGGATTGTGCCTGATTTGGCATTGCGGCCGCGGCGGACGATGTCCTTTTCCTCCTCGGTCAGGACGCCCTCGTCAAGCAACGCCAAAATCACTTGCGCTTGCGCCCGCGCCGACACATAGCGGACCGCCCGCCGATGCAGCTCATGCGGCCGCACGCTGCCGCCAGCAAGCAAATGGCGTCGCACATACACCTCGTACACGGCGTCGCCAATATAGGCAAGCGCCAGTCCATTTAACTGCTTCACATCGTTGACCGTTTCAAACTCCGCCATCATCGCGTGCTATCCCCGTTTCCATCTCGTTCCTTGCGGCGTGTCTTCCAAAATAATGTTTTTCGCTCTCAACTCGTCGCGAATGCGGTCGGCCAGCGCAAAATCGCGGTTTTTCCGCGCTTCATTGCGCTTTTGGATCAACGCCTCGATTTCCTCATCAAGCAGCTCATCCTGCTTCAAGGTGAGTCCAAGTACGTCCGCCAGCTGTTCGAACTCGCGCAAAAACGCGTGAATGACCTTCTCGGATGTCGTTTTTTCCTGCAAGTACAAGTTGGCCTGCTTCGCCAGTTCAAACAATACGGCAATGCCGTTCGCCGTGTTGAAATCGTCGTCCATTTCACGGATGAACGAGGCGCGGATGTCGGCAATGCGCGAAACCCATTCCTCGTCATTGTCCGTTAAGTTCGTGCTTGCCTGCAGGCGATGCTGCAAATTGCCATACGCCGTCTTCAGGCGCTCGAGTCCGCGCCGCGCACTCTCAAGCAGTTCCTCGCTGTAGTTGATCGGATGGCGGTAATGCACCGACAGCATGAAAAAACGCAGCACTTGCGGGTCGATCTCCCGGATGATATCGTGAACGAGCACGAAATTGCCAAGCGACTTCGACATTTTTTCGTTGTTAATATTTAAATACCCATTGTGCAGCCAATATTTCGCGAACGGTTTGCCGGTCAGCGCCTCCGACTGGGCGATTTCGTTTTCATGGTGCGGGAATGTCAAGTCCTGGCCGCCGGCGTGGATATCGATCGTATCGCCCAAATATTTGCGCGCCATCGCCGAGCATTCGATATGCCAACCAGGCCGCCCTTTCCCCCATGGACTGTCCCAACAAATTTCTCCTTCCTTCGCTGCTTTCCAAAGGGCGAAATCAAGTGGATCGTCTTTTTTCTCCCCAATTTCGATGCGCGCCCCAGCTTGCAGCTCATCGATCGATTGATGAGACAGCTTGCCGTATTCACGGAACTTGCGCGTCCGGTAATACACGTCGCCGTCGACTTCGTAGGCATATCCTTTGTCAATGAGCGCCTGAATGAATTCGATAATCGTATCAATGTTTTCGGTCACCCGCGGATGGATGTCCGCTTTTTTGCAGCCAAGCGCCTGAATGTCTTCAAAATACGCCTCAATAAACCGCTCAGCGATCGCCGGCACGCTCTCGCCGAGCTCGCGGGCCGCTTTGATCAGCTTGTCATCGACGTCGGTAAAGTTCGATACATACGTCACATCATAGCCGCGGAACTCCAAATAGCGGCGGATCGTGTCAAAAACGATGGCGGCCCGAGCATTGCCGATGTGAATATAATTATAGACGGTCGGGCCGCACACATACATTTTCACTTTATTCGGTTCCAGCGGCTCAAACGGTTCTTTTTTTCGCGTCAGCGTATTATAAAGCCGGATGCTGCTCATACTCGTTCTTCCTTTCTTGTTGTTTCAATGCCTCAAGCTCGCTTTTCAGCCGGGCGATTTCCTCTTCAAGCTCCCGAAACCGGTCGGCGATCGGGTCAGGAAGGTCGGTATGGTTTAAATCTTTCTTCACTTTCACCCCGTCGCGCACAACGACGCGGCCCGGAATGCCAACGACGGTCGAATTGGGCGGTACGTCTTTTAACACGACCGACCCAGCGCCGATTTTCGAGTTTTCCCCGATCGTAATCGAACCGAGCACTTTTGCGCCGGCAGCGATCAAACAGTTGTCTTTGATCGTCGGGTGCCGCTTCCCTTTTTCTTTCCCTGTCCCGCCTAATGTGACCCCTTGATAGACGGTGACATTGTCGCCGATTTCGCACGTTTCGCCGATCACCACGCCCATGCCGTGGTCGATGAAAAAGCGGCGGCCGATTTTCGCGCCCGGATGGATTTCAATGCCAGTGAAAAAGCGGCTGATTTGCGAAATCAAGCGGGCAAGAAAGTAAAATTTCCGCTTGTAAAGCGCATGGGCGATCCGATGCGCCCAGATGGCATGCAGGCCGGAATATGTTAAAATGACTTCCAAATAGCTTCTCGCCGCCGGGTCTTGCTCAAAAATGACCTCAATATCCTCTTTTAACGTTTTAAACATAATGTCCTCCCTCCACCCTCTAAGTTGTCTTGAATAAAAAAGCGTCCCTGTGCCGAAGACACAGAGACGCTTTTGGCGCGGTTCCACTCTGTTTAGCGAAACGGGGCGCCGTTTCGCTCACTCGATTCCGATAACGGAGATGCTCCGCTCCCCTCTACTGCAGAACGTCTCTGTTCCGGTTCGAAAGGAGACTCCGAGGCGCACTTCAGACAGCACCGAACATAAGCCGCTTCCAGCCAAGGCGGCTCTCTCTGGGATGCCGATGCTTCCTACTTCTCCTCGTCAACGCTTTTTCTTTATGCACTTGTTCCATCGAAACTTTATATTATTATACCACATCCATCATGCAAACGTGCATAGAGGCCGATTAAAATTTTTCTTGCAACGCCCGCTCCAGCCGCTCGATCACTTTTTCTTTGCCGAGCAACTGAATGGCAAACGGCAGCTCCGGTCCGTGCGTTTGTCCCGTCACCGCCGCGCGGATCGGCATAAACAACTTTTTCCCTTTTTGCCCGGTCGCCTTTTGCACCGCTTTAATGGCCGCTTTAATCTCGTCTGCCGTAAACGGCTCAAGCTCACGCACGCTCTCAAGGAAGGTGGAAAGCACAGCCGGCACTTGCTCTTCAGCAAGCACTTGACGCGCCTCGTCCTCGTAGTCGATTTCTTCTTTAAAGAACAGCTCAGACAGCGGGACGATCTCCGCCCCGTAGCTCATTTGCTCTTGATACAAAGCAATTAAATCGCGCGCCCATTGCCGCTGTTCGTCCGTCATATCCGCCGGCAGGCGCCCGGCTTTCACTAAATGCGGCAAGGCCAGCTCGACAAGCCGGTCAAGATCAAGCTTTTTGATATATTGGTTGTTCATCCATGTCAGCTTTTTCGTATCAAACATGGACGGCGATTTTGACAGCCGGGAGACATCGAACATGCGGATCAGTTCGTCTTTCGTAAAAATTTCTTCCTCTCCTTCCGGCGACCAGCCAAGCAAAGCGAAAAAGTTGAACATCGCTTCCGGCAAATAGCCAAGTTCTTTGTATTGCGAGACGAACTGAATGATGGATTCATCGCGCTTCGACAGCTTTTTCCGCTGCTCGTTGACGATCAACGTCAAGTGCGCGAACTGCGGCGGCTCCCAGCCGAAATACTCGTATACCATGAGCTGCTTCGGCGTATTGGACAAATGTTCCTCACCGCGAAACACATGGCTGATTTCCATTAAATGGTCGTCGATGACAACAGCGAAATTGTATGTCGGAATGCCATTCGCCTTGACAATCACCCAATCGCCGCCGACATCTTTCGATTCAAACACCACTTTGCCGCGCACTAAATCGTAAAATTCGTACGTTTTCCCTTCCGGCACCTTCAGGCGGATCGTATACGGCTTCCCTTGCGCCTCGAGCTCCGCGACCTGCTCCGGCGTCAAATGGCGGCATTTGCCGCTGTACTGCGGAGCGGCGATGCCGGCCGCCCGCTGCGCCTCCCGCTCGCGCTCGAGCTCTTCCGGCGTGCAAAAACATTTGTACGCATGCCCTTGCTCAAGCAATTCATTCACATATTTTCGGTAAATATCGAGCCGCTCCGTTTGCCGGTACGGCCCGTAGCCGCCATCTTGATCAATCGATTCATCATAATCAATGCCGAGCCATTTTAAGTTTTCGAGCTGCGACTTTTCGCCGCCTTCGACGTTCCGTTCAATATCCGTATCCTCGATGCGGACGATCATTTTTCCACCGTGATGGCGGGCAAACAAATAGTTAAACAGCGCTGTCCGCGCCCCGCCGATATGCAAATGGCCGGTTGGGCTCGGCGCATAGCGCACGCGCACCTCTTTTGCCATCATCCAAACCCTCCACTTCCATCAAAGCTTGTGCTATTATTGTACCGTTTATCGCGGCAAAGTTCAAAACAGACAGCTCTCGCCTAAGCCGCACCACGCCGCCGACGCCCCCCCTTTACACCTCCTAGCCAGGACGGCGAACAAAGCGCTTATGTATTAAAGAACGAGGCCTTCCCAAATGATGCTGCCAAAGGCCGCTCCATTAGCTTTTTTGCAGCAAGACGACCGCCTGGGCGGCAATGCCTTCCCCCCGCCCAGTGAATCCAAGCTTCTCCGTCGTCGTTGCCTTCACATTGACTTGCGAGCGCTCGGCTTCCAGCAACCGAGCGATCACCGCCCTCATTTCTTCAATATATGGCGCCAGCTTCGGCTTTTGTGCGATGATCGTGCAGTCGGCGTTCACGAGCCTATACCCTTCCTGCCGAGCGAGCGCCCATACGTGCGCCAACAGCTCAGCCGAGTCGGCATCTTTAAAGCGCGGATCTGTGTCTGGAAAATGCCGGCCGATATCGCCGGCGCCGATCGCCCCAAGGCATGCGTCCGCCACCGCATGAAGCAGCACGTCGGCATCTGAGTGGCCGAGCAGCCCCTTTTCATACGGAATAGTAACGCCGCCAATGATCAGCGGACGCCCTTCAACAAGCTGATGGACGTCAAACCCTTGTCCAATGCGAAACATCTCTCCACCCCCATCTATTCGGCCATCCGGCTTGCCAAAATCGCTTCAGCAAACAAAAGGTCCTCCGGCGTCGTCAGCTTAATATTGCGATAATCCCCCTCAATGATCTTCACCGGCTTGCCGATTCGCTCCACAAGGCTGGCGTCATCCGTGCCGAGATAGCCAGCCTGTTTCGCCGCTTCGTGCGCTTCCATGATCAAAGACAGACGAAAAGCTTGTGGCGTCTGCACCGCCCACAAGCTGGAACGATCAATCGTCTGTTCGACAAACAAACCGTTCGCTTTTTTGATCGTATCTTTCACCCGCACTGCCGGGATCGCCGCCCCGTACTGAACAGCGGCGTTCACTAGCTCGTGCAAATGATGGACGCGGACAAACGGGCGGGCGCCGTCATGGATGAGAACAATCTCCTCCCCCGCGAGCGCCTGCAATCCGTTATAGACGCTATGCTGCCGCTCCTCGCCGCCGTCGGTAAGCGCGGCGACTTTTTGAATGCGAAAGCGGGCGAGCAGCTGCTCAAATCGGCTTCGCTCGGCTGGGTTGACGACGAGCACGATGCGGGTGCACCGCTCATCGCGCTCAAACACGTTCAGCGTCCGAACGATGAGCGGCTCACCGCCAAGCTCAAGGAATTGCTTGTTCATGCCGGCGTTCATCCGCTTTCCTCGCCCGGCCGCCAAGACAATCGCTTCGTAATTCATTGGCCGTTTCCCCTATTCGTTTTACAACGCTTTTTGCAGCAGTTTCAATTTGGCAAAAATCATTCTCCCTGCAGATGTTTGTAACACGCTGGTGACTAAAACGTCAACCCGTTTGCCGATATATTCTTTGCCATCTTCAACGACGATCATCGTCCCGTCGTCCAAATAGGCCACGCCTTGGTTATGCTCCTTCCCATCTTTAATGACGTGTACGTTCAGCTCCTCGCCTGGCAACACGACCGGTTTGACGGCATTCGCTAAATCGTTGATATTCAAAACACGCACGTTTTGCAGCTCACATACTTTGTTTAAATTGAAATCGTTCGTCACGACAACGCCTTGAAGCTGCTTCGCCAGCTTGACGAGTTTGCTGTCGACTTCCTGGACGTCGCTGAAATCCGCTTCATGGATTTCCACTTTCATCGCCATTTCTTTTTGGATGCGGTTCAAAATATCCAAGCCGCGGCGGCCGCGGTTCCGCTTCAGCACATCGGACGAATCGGCGATATGCTGCAATTCTTCGAGCACAAACCGCGGAATGACAAGCGGCCCTTCCAAAAACCCGGTTTGGCAAATGTCTGCGATCCGCCCGTCGATGATGACGCTCGTATCCAAAATTTTCACAGCACCGCCCTTTGACGGTTCGTTTTCCGCTTCTCCACCTTTTTTCTTCGCCATGCGATTGGACAAGGAAAATAAGTTCATCAACTCATTCCGTTTCTTTAAACCGACGCGAAACCCTAAGTAGCCAAGCAACACCGTCAAAAAAATCGGCAACACCGTATTCAACACTTGAATGTGAAACGACTGCAACGGCATGACAACGAAAAACGCGATAATAAGACCGAAAATCAGCCCGAGACTGCCAAACAGCACGTCGGCGGCCGGCGCCTTCACGAGCGTTTCCTCCACCCAGCGAATCATGTCGACCACATAATCGACAAGCCAAAACGTCAACAAAAAGAAAACGACTGCCCCCAGCACCGCCAGCGTATAAGAATTATTGAGAAGCGGCATGCCGCTCACATTCATCACCTTAAGCAAGTCAGGAAAAAACATGGCGCCTAACGTTCCGCCCACGGCGAGGAAAAATAATTGCACAATGCGTTTGACCATCAGCCCATCTTCACCTCCCTATTTAACATTATAAACAGTTTCCAATGTTTGAAACCAATTGGAAGGCAATTTTTAATCGTTTTTGAACATTCGACATCTGCTTGTAACAATAGCAGAAAACGCCGGCCAAACGCCGTAGTTGTTTCGGATCTCCCTACTATATTTTTACGTACATCAGAGCGAAAAGGTTCAATCCTTTTAGGCTGTTTATGCCTCTGCTTGAGCACTTAAGAATGAAGAGGCGATGAATTTTTGATCGCTCATATCCCCTTGGACACGAAGAAGCGGGCCGCGCAGGCGAAAGAGCGATTAACACATTGTATGCTCAAGCGCCTCGGCCACATGCGAAACACCGATCACTTGCACACCTTTTGGCGGCTGCCAGCCGGCTAAATTGTTTTTTGGCACAATGATGCGGGAAAAGCCTAATTTTACCGCCTCCTGCACGCGCTGTTCGATGCGCGAGACGCGGCGCACCTCTCCAGTTAAGCCGACTTCGCCGATAATGACATCCGCCGGATTCGTCGGCCGATCGCGAAAGCTCGAGGCGATGCTGACAGCGACCGCCAAGTCAATTGCCGGCTCATCAAGCTTCACGCCGCCCGCCACTTTCAAATAAGCATCTTGGTTTTGCAACAGCAGCCCAACCCGCTTTTCGAGCACGGCCATCAAAAGCGACACACGGTTATGGTCAAGGCCGGTCGCCATCCGTCTCGGGTTGCCGAAGCTCGTCGGCGAGACGAGCGCCTGGATTTCCACGAGCACCGGCCGCGTCCCTTCCATCGCCGCCACGACCGTCGAGCCAGCCGCTCCGCGCGACCGTTCTTCTAAAAACACTTCTGATGGGTTTTCCACTTCCTTCAGCCCAATGTCGCGCATCTCAAAAATGCCGATTTCGTTCGTTGAGCCAAAACGGTTTTTCACCGCTCGCAAAATGCGATACGTATGGTGTCGCTCCCCTTCAAAATAGAGAACGGTGTCCACCATATGTTCGAGCAGGCGCGGCCCGGCGATCGCCCCTTCCTTCGTCACATGACCGACGATAAAAATGGCAATGCCTTTTGTTTTCGCCAGCTTCATCAGCTCGGCCGTGCATTCGCGCACTTGGGCGACGCTGCCCGGTGCAGAGGAAATATCGGTGCGATACACCGTCTGAATCGAATCAATGATGACACAAGCAGGTTGAACCGTTTCAACCGCTGCCACAATGTATTCCAAATCTGCTTCCGCCAACACGTACAGCTGATCGCACTCCGCACGAAGGCGTCCAGCGCGCAGCTTTACTTGTTTGACCGATTCCTCACCGGAGACATACAGCACTTGATGCCCAGCGGCGGCCAGCTGCGCCGATGTTTGCAAAAGCAACGTTGATTTGCCAATGCCAGGGTCGCCGCCGATCAAAACGAGCGAACCTTTGACGATTCCACCGCCCAGCACGCGATCGAGCTCCGCGCTGTTCGTTTTCATGCGCGGCTCTTGCACCGCCTCCACGGCTGTAATCGGGACCGGTTTGGCCGAACCCGCCCGCTCCGAATGAAGAAATGCGCCGCGCACAGTCGGTTTCTCCTGCTCAATTTCCTCAACAAACGAATTCCATGTTTGGCATCCCGGACAGCGTCCAAGCCATTTGGCCGACTCATATCCACACTCTTGGCAAACGAACTTCGTTTTCTTCTTCGCCATCGATCTTAACCCTTTCTGTAACGTTTTCCAACGAAAAAAAGGCATGGGCAGGAAGCTGCCGCATGCCTTTTCTTCCCTCACACGACCGCTTGTTTCGACAATACGACAAACTCCCCGTCTTTGACATCCACGACGACTTTTTGCCCTTTGGCGATCGTGCCTTTTAACAATTCTTCGGACAAACGGTCTTCAACATGCTTTTGCAAGGCGCGGCGCAGCGGGCGGGCACCGTATTCTGGATCGAACCCTTCGGCGGCGATTTTCTCAATGGCGGCCTCCGTCAGCTCAAGATCAATGTCTTGCTCTTTCAGCCGCTTCACGAGCGTATCGGCCATCAATCGGACGATTTGTTTCAGATGGTCTTTTTCGAGCGAATGGAAGACGATGATTTCGTCGATCCGGTTTAAAAACTCTGGACGGAATGCTTTTTTCAGCTCATCCATCACTTTGCTTTTCATATCTTTGTATTGCTGGTTCCCGTCTTGAATGTTGAAGCCAACGTACTTATTCCGTTTCAGCGCATCGGCGCCGACGTTGGACGTCATGATGATGATCGTGTTGCGGAAGTCGACCGTCCGCCCTTTCGAGTCAGTCAGCCGCCCATCTTCCAACACTTGCAGCAAAATATTGAACACGTCCGGATGCGCTTTTTCCATCTCATCTAACAGGACAACCGAATACGGCTTGCGGCGCACTTTTTCCGTCAGCTGGCCGCCTTCTTCATAACCGACATACCCCGGCGGCGACCCGATGAGCCGCGATGTCGAGTGTTTTTCCATATACTCGGACATATCGATGCGAATGAGGGCGTCTTCATCGCCAAACATCGCTTCTGCCAAGGCTCGAGCCAACTCCGTTTTCCCAACCCCGGTCGGACCAAGGAAAATGAACGAACCGATCGGGCGTTTCGGGTCTTTCAGGCCAGCACGGGCGCGGCGCACCGCTTTGGCGACCGCTTTGACCGCCTCGTCTTGGCCGACGACACGCGAATGCAAAATTTCTTCCAGCTTGAGCAGCCGCTCCGTTTCCGTCTCAGCGAGCTTCGATACCGGAATGCCGGTCCAACTCGAGACGACCGCGGCGATGTCTTCGACCGTCACTTCCAAATTTTCTTGGCCTTGTTTTTCTTTCCACGCACGTTTCGTTTCCTCCAGTTCTTCGCGCAGCCGCTGTTCCATATCGCGCAGCGACGCCGCTTTCTCAAACTCTTGGCTTTGCACGGCCGCGTCTTTTTCTTTCCGCACTTCCTCGAGCTTTTGTTCAAGTTCTTTCAATTTCGGCGGTGCGGTGAACGAACGAAGGCGCACTTTCGAGCAAGCCTCGTCGATCAAATCGATCGCCTTATCCGGCAAGAAACGGTCGGTAATGTAGCGGTCGGACAACTTGACGGCTTGCACGATCGCCTCGTCGGAAATCGAAACGCGGTGGTGCGCTTCATACCGATCGCGCAACCCTTTTAAAATTTGGATCGATTCTTCCACTGTCGGTTCATCAACGTAAATCGGCTGAAAGCGGCGTTCAAGCGCGGCGTCTTTTTCAATATATTTCCGGTATTCATCGAGCGTTGTCGCGCCGATGCATTGAAGCTCCCCGCGCGCCAACGCCGGTTTCAAAATGTTCGACGCGTCGATCGCTCCTTCCGCCCCACCGGCGCCAATTAATGTATGCAGCTCATCGATAAACAAGATGATGTTGCCCGCTTGACGAATTTCATCCATCACTTTTTTCAGTCGGTCTTCAAATTCTCCACGGTATTTCGTTCCGGCGACGACTGTCCCCATATCGAGCGTCATGACCCGCTTGTCGCGCAGCGTTTCCGGCACTTCGTTATTGACGATTTGTTGGGCTAACCCTTCAGCAATGGCCGTTTTCCCAACGCCCGGCTCGCCGATCAACACCGGATTATTTTTCGTCCGCCGGCTTAATACTTCAATGACGCGCTGAATTTCTTTACTGCGGCCGATGACCGGGTCCAGCCGCCCTTCGCGGGCAATCGCTGTCAAATCGCGGGCGAGGCTGTCAAGCGTCGGAGTGCTCACGTGCGAAGCACCGCCGCCATGGCCTGACATCGACTCATTGCTGCCAAGCAGCTGCAACACTTGCTGGCGCGCTTTGTTCAAGCTTACTCCCAAGTTGTTCAGCACGCGGGCGGCCACCCCTTCGCCTTCGCGGATCAACCCAAGCAAAATATGTTCTGTGCCGACGTATGAATGGCCGAGCTTCCGCGCTTCATCCATCGACAGCTCAATCACTTTTTTCGCCCGCGGCGTATAGTGGATCGTATGCGACACTTCACTGCCACGGCCGATGAGCGATTCGACTTCTTTTTGAATTTTATCTGGGCCGAGCCCAAGCGCCATGAGCGCCTTAGCCGCGATCCCCTCGCCCTCGCGGATGAGGCCGAGCAAAATATGTTCTGTGCCGATATTGTTATGGCCGAGGCGAATGGCTTCTTCCTGCGCCAGCGCCAGCACTTTTTGCGCCCGTTCCGTAAATCTGCCAAACATCATCGTTCATCACCCTCCATCTTTCTTCGTTCCTCCATCTTTAAACGCTCCCGGATCAGCGCCGCGCGGCGGACGTCCCGTTCTTCAGGGCGAAGCGCCCCGCCGGCATATTGCTGCAAAAATCCCGGCTGCGTCAAAATCATCAGCTCATTTAAAATGTTGCGCGAGATGTTCTTGATATATCCTAGATCAATCCCTAAGCGAACATCGGACAGACATTGCGCCGCTTCTTTCGATTCGATGACGCGGCAGTTGGCCAGTATGCCGTATGAACGGAACACCTTGTCTTCTAATTGTATGCCCAAAGTTTTCACTAATGCCTGACGAGCCGCTCTTTCTTGGGCGATCAGCTGCTGAACGATCGTATGCAAATCAGCAACAATGTCTTCCTCCGATTTCCCAAGCGTGATCTGGTTGGAAATTTGGAATATATTTCCCAACGCTTCACTCCCTTCACCGTATGTTCCACGGACAACAAGCCCAAGCTGGTTGATGGCAGGAATAATACGGTTAATTTGCTGCGTCAACACAAGCGCCGGAAGATGCATCATCACCGAAGCCCGCAATCCCGTCCCGACATTGGTCGGGCAGCTCGTTAAATAACCAAGCCGCTCGTCAAAGGCATAGTTGACATACCCTTCAATCCAATCGTCCAATTCGCTCGCCGCCTCGAGAGCCTCAGCAAGCTGCAACCCCGGGAATAGGCATTGGATGCGGATATGATCCTCCTCGTTGATCATGATGCTGATTTCTTCATTTTCCGAAAGCAGACAAGCGCCAAACGGCGAATCCTCAGCCAGATGCGGACTAATTAAGTGTTTTTCTACCAATACCCGTTTTTCAATCGGCTGAAGCTCCGACATTTTCAACAACTCGAAGCGGCCTGCCCCTCCGTAAGAACGATGGGCGAACGTCCGTTCAAACAACGCGACGATTTGCATCGCTTCTTCACTGCTAAACAGCGTTGGAAAACGAAAGTCAACGATGTTGCGCGCCAGTCGGATGCGACTGCTTAAGACGATGTCCGAATCCGGCCCCTCTTGGCTCATCCACGCGCTGACCGCCGTATTGAAAAACTTCTCGAACGACATACCGCTTACATATCCCCCTCTCCGCGTCGACGCAGTTCATCCTCCAACGAGCGGATTTGGTCGCGCACCTCGGCCGCCCGCTCGAATTCCTCACGAGCAACGAGCTCCTGAAGCTTTTGTTTCAACATAGCAAGTTGCTTGCGCAAATGGAGAACGCCGCCTTTTCGCTTCGGAATTTTTCCTGAATGAGCGGTATTGCCGCTATGGAGCCGTTTCAAAATCGGCGGCAAGTAGCGTGCAAACGTCCGGTAGCAGTTAGCGCAGCCGAACCGCCCGATTTGTGTGAATTGATGGTATGTCATTTGGCACGTCTCACATTGAAGTACATCCGGGTTCGGAAACGCGTTCGCCGTCATCTCTTTCATCGGCGCTTGAAAGTTAAGAAGCCCCGCCAACAAGTTGTTGAGTGAAAAATCATCATTGCCGTAGAACGTAAACATATGGCCATGCTCTCTGGCGCATTGCTCGCAAAGATGGAACTCCGTTTTCTCTCCGTTTACAATTTTTGTAAAGTGCATCGTGGCCGGCCGCTGCTTGCATTCTTGGCAAATCAATGCCTCCCCCTCCCCCTATTTGTATTTCAGCGACGTCAGCATCGCTTTTAACATGCGGGCCCGCAGTTCGTCCCGCTCGGGCAAATCGATATATAAAACAGAACGATCCATAGCGCTTAACATAATTTTCGCTTCCCGCTCCGAAATTACCTTTTCTTCAACGAGACGTTTTACCACATCTTCAGCATTCGATTGGCTGATGCGGTGGCCGACAAGCTCGAGCAGCTGGTCAATAAGCTGTGCTTCACTCTTTGTCTTCACTTTCATAATGCGGATATACCCACCGCCACCGCGCTTGCTTTCGACGATGTACCCTCTTTCAAGGGTAAACCTCGTATTGATGACATAGTTGATCTGCGACGGAACACATTGGAATTTATTAGCGATTTCGCTTCGTTTAATTTCAACGATATCTTGGTCGCTCATATTGAGCACTTGCTTTAAATATTGCTCAATGATGTCGGAAATGTTCGGCACTCTACCTACCACCTTCCTTACAACCAAGCTGCCTGGCGATGGGCCGTCCGCTGACCAGGACACCCCACTGCCTATTTGTTGACTTTGACTATATTTGACCTTACTCTTACTATACAATGTATTACGGAAAATTTCAAGAGTGACCAAAGAAGGAAAACTAACTATAGAATATCCGTTTTTTTGGACAATAAAACGTCAAGCAGCCGAATAAATGAAAAAGCACGCCTTTTCTTCCAAGGAAAGAAAAGACGTGCTTTCCATTTTGCCTAGCAGCGACCTAC